>NZ_MPRL01000049.1:0-28179 GCF_002020875.1 Solemya pervernicosa gill symbiont
TCGGGGCGCCGCAGGCATAAACGGTCGCGTTAAGTATTTGCCGCTTGCTTGGGCTTGGATGCCCAAAACATGCTTCCGCAAAAATAGCGACTCCCCGATCTCCTGTTTGGCGTAACGGACCGGCATCAATTCAGCCAGCACCTGCAGGCTTCTCTTTACGGCGTCGTCGTAGATATCGCTGTTGATGTGTTGCAGGTTGCTGGCGTGGATCGCAATCGCCTTCTCCTCGAAGGGGTAGGCCTGATCCTCGAGCAGAATCCCGTATTCCGCTAACTCATCGGCAGAGAGACCGACGGGCCGCTCAGAGTCGAGTAGTGATTGTGAAAAATCGCGGTAGAGCTCAGCCGTTCGGTAGGTCGACTCGGTGGTGACCTCGGCTACCCCATAACTGCTGGCGTGCTCCAGCGCCTTGATCGCCTGTTGCAGCCGCTGCTTTTTCAGTTTCAGGCTCTTTTTCAGTGGCCGTTTCAGGGCAACGGCCCGATAGCGATCTGTCTCATCTTCCAGCAGTACCAGTGATGCGGTGGCGGCGAGATAGATGCTGCGATCGTTACGGTCCTTACCAGCCGCCGCATCGCCACTGACGATCTGGCCACGCCAGTAGTCGGCACGTTTTTTATTGTGGCCCTTGTGATAGAGCTCAACCAGATGATGTCGTGCCTCCAGCGCCTGATCGTAAGGGGCTGGGAACTGCTTGATATAGACCTTGAAGCCGTCGATGGCACGCTGATGCCGCTCTGCCTTTAGAAACAGCTCGGCCGACTGCCACGCCGCCCGGCGCTGTAGTTCGGGGTCTTTGGCGCTCTGGGTGATGCGGTGAAACTCTTCGGCTGCCAGTTCACCACTATCGAGCTCCAGATAGATAACCGCCAGCTTCTGCGTGATCTCGTTCTGACGGTCATCCTTCGGATAGTCGCGACGTAGTGACTCAAGAATATCGGCAGCGCGTTGCCACTGCTTCATCGCCATCAGGGTGGCGGCGGCATCGTAGTGTGCGGTGGCGATATATTGTGAATCGGGTACCGATTTGGCAATCCGCAGGAAGTGATCGATCGCCGCACTCTGCTGTTTGTTGGCCAGTGCCTGTTCCGCCTGTTTGTAGATTGAGGCGGCGAGTCGTTCACGATTGCTGTGACGCTGATTGATCTCCTTTACCGGCAGGGTGAGCAGATGGCGATAGGCGGACTCGGCGGCGGCGTAGTCTGCGCGCTCGAAGTGGGCATCGGCGACGATGGTGGCCGCGCGCTGTTGTAGATCTCTGTCACTACTGGGTGTGTTGAGTATCTGCTGCGATGCTGCAATCGCCGCGCTGTAGTCGGCGCGTTGATAGAGCTGCGAGGCGCTTCGGGCGAGTACCTTCAGTGCCTCGGGGTGTTGTGGGAACTGCTGGGTAAAACGCCCAGCGCTTAACAGAGCCGTCTCTTCATGCACGGCTCGCTGCTCAGCAGTGAGGGTGTTGAGTAACTTCTCATGGCTGAGTACGGCGGCGTAGGCCGACTCAGCCGACTTCTCATGGGATGCGTAGTCGTAGGCGGTCTGCTCATAGGCGACCACAGCAGCGGCATAGTCACCCTGTTCGAACAGCAGCTCGGCCAACATGAAGTGGATTGCCGGGCTCTGTGGCTCGTCGGGAAAGGAGGTGAGGTAGAGGCGATACCAGCGGATTGCCTCGTTTACTGTCGCCTGCTGCTTTTTAGTGGATGCTTTTTTCTTTTTTAGCTGTTGTGCGCTGGCGTGATAGCTGCGGGCAAGATCGGTGAGGTGCTGTTTCAGTGCCGCGATCACCTCCGGGAAGTCCTCAACACGATGCCGCTGCCAGAACGCACCCTTGAGCGAGTGCTGTTCGACAAAACGTTTTCGCGCCTCCAGCGCCAGACTCGGAAAACGTGCCTTACGGTAGATATCGATGATCTTGAGCTGAAAATCGGGGCTGCGTGCATGGTTGGGGAAGTGGTCGACAAAGGCCTGGAAAACCCCCGCGGCATCGGAATAACGCTCCTTCTCCAGATGTAGCTCACCGAGGCCGCCGTAGAGCAGCTCGGCATAGGCCGTACTGTTACTGGCGTGGCTGCGTGCCTTGATCAGTGTATCGAGCTCATCGTGTCCACCGAGGTAGACCAGGCTCAGTGCGATGACCCGCAGTGTGTCATCAAGCATCTCACGCTCGGCACGCGCGACCGTTTTGAGTGAGAGGGCGTTGCCGCCGTTGCGGGCAACCGTGCGGTCGAGCAGTGAGAGCAGGGTGTCGAGCGCCTCGTTGTAGGCCGACTGTTTAAAGTGTGCCCAGCCCAGTTTGTAGAGGGCGCGCTCGTAGTAGAGCGAGTCAGAACCCCTCTGCACCACCTTGCGATAGGCCGACTCGGCACCGCTGTAGTCGCGCTGCACAAAGGCGTACTCGCCGCGACGAAACCACGCCTCGACGGCGTAAGGACTATCGGGGTGGCGTTCGACCAGCTCACCCATTGCCGTCAGCGCCTTGTCACCCTCACCAGACATCTCGTAGGCGCGGGCCAGCTGGTAGCGGACACGGTCGTTGCCGAGCAGATCGGGGTAGCGCTCTAGACGCTCGCGGTAGAGTGCAATCGCGGCGCTATGATCGCTGCTCCCGTTATCGACATCGCGTTCCAGCTGCAGGTCGGCGATACGACGCATCGCCTCCGGGCGTAGCGGCTCCGCAGGGGTTGGATCGAGCAGGGCGCGGTAGTGTTCAGCGGCGCGCGCTCGGTCCTGACTAACGCTCGTCTCGCTGGCCGGTTCGAGGGTGGCGATCTCCACTGCTTGATCACGACGCAGATCACCAATAGTTCGCTGCGGTGCCTCACTCTCCTTATCGCCTCGTCTCTCTCCCATCAGGGCGCAGCCATCCAGTAGTGGTAGCAGCAGGGTGGTGCTCAGCAGCAGGAGCGGATATCGGGTCATGGTGCTGAAACCTCGTTTTGAACAGCAGGTTGTGGTTTGAGTGGAATCGGTTCGGCACGGTCGTAGAGCTGGGCCAGGGCGTAACGCGCCTGGACCTGATACTGGGCGAGACGTTCACGTGACTGCTGCAGGGTATTCATGACCAACTGCTGAAGCGCCTCTTTTTGTGCCAGATGATTCTCTTCAACCCGTTGCTGAAGCTGACTGATGCGTGAGCGTTGCTCGTTGATGCGTAGCGCAAAACCCTGAAAACCTTTGGGCAACTCGATGAGTGCAGCGGTGATCTGCTGGCCTTGTGAGGCGATCTGATCGAGTGGCTGTTTGAGTGTTTTGAGCAGTTTTTGCGCCTGCCAGAGTCGCTCAGGGTAGGCCTGTTGTAACTGCCACTGCAGCAGGCCGCTGAAGATGCGCTGTTTGTGGTGCAGGTCGGTGAGCATGGCGGAGTGTGAACCATCCGCTTCGATCGGGAATCGATTGAGACGCCGCTTGATCGAAGCCAGCTTCGCCCGTTGTTGCTGCTCCTCCAGAGTGGCGAGCGCCTCACTTTGACTGGACTGCTCGATCGTAGCGAGTTGTTGCTGCAGCGCTTCATAACGCGCATGCAGCTGCGTTATCCGCGTTGCATTGATCTCTCTCTGAGCGCGTGGCGCCTCTCTTTCATAACGCTGTTGGCGTGTCTCCAGCATCTGTTTATAGACAGGTAACTGCGCCTGCCAGCGTTCGAGTTTGTATTTTAAAAAGTCGAGATCACGCAGGTTTTTCAGACCCTCCTGAAAAGGGTGTGCCGCCATCACCCCCGGTATCAATAGAGATAACATCGGATCTTTGTCGGGGCTGGCAAAGGGATCGATACCCTCATGCTGAATGCGCGTCAGGGTAGCGCTGAGCTCATCGCTTGCAGCCTGATAGGCATTGATGGCGTGCTGATAGGCGCTGGCTGCCTCACGTTGTGCACCGAGTTTGAGATAGGTCTGCGGCAATGTGAGTAGTGACTCCTGCACCGCTGGGTCGACCGGATTGCGCTGGCTGAGTAGCGTCCAGGGTGTTATTGAGTCGCGATAATCTTGCAGCTGATGATCGGCCCAGCCAGCAGCGAGCAGGGCACGATTACCGTAGGGTCCATCGAGACGTATACGATCGAGTGCCCGGTTGGCGGCATCGGGACTGCTCGCCGCCAGATGTTGCAGGGCCAGGGTCAGATTGGAACGATCACGCAGTGCATGTTGCTCTTCCCCCTTTGCCTTGCGTTCACCCATTCTGGTGAGAAGCTCAAGCGCCTCAGCGGTTTGACCCGAGAGCAGCTGTGCGACGGCCAGGTTGTAGTCGCTATAACGCGCCTGTTTTATTACCGCTTTGTCGCGCTTTTTTTTCTCTGTCTTTTGCGTTTTTTTGCCCTGCTGCAACACGAACACCGCCTCATCGGCGCGCCCTTGCTGTAGCAGTAGCTGTCCAATCATGGCCTGTTTCTGATAGAGCCGATGTTTGCCCGCGTCGAGCCGTTGCAGATTGTTCAGCGCGGCCTCTGGGTAGGCGCGACGCTGCTGGAGTCGGGCGAGTTGGTACCAGGCACGATCACCGGTGATGTTCTCGACCTGCGACTCGAACTCGGCCTGGGCACGTTGGTGCATGCCGTAACTCAGCTGTATACCAGCCAGCAGCAGATCGGCCTCGGTCTGTTTGTCACCTAACTGTTGCTGTCGATCGGCAACCATCAGATGGGTGGCGGCGGTGAAGGGGTGTTGCTGGTAGTAGTGGAACAGCGATTCGCGGTAGATCAGTTCGGAGACCTTCTCACTCACCGCCGCTACCGGACCGGGCAGCAGCGCGAGTGTGAGCAACCAGCCGGACAGGGTGTGAGTGATCGTGGTTCGAAGTGGTGTTGGGTTCATCATCGCGGTCTCAGCGTCAGCTGTTTACTCCCACTCACGCACGATGAAGTCGGGCTGCTGCTTGCCGGCGTTATCGCTGATCTGTAGCTCGAGATACTTTGGCCCAAGCCCCTTGTCGATCTTCAGTGTAGTGCCGCGTTTGTAGTCGCGTTGATGCGGACCCTTACCGGTGAGCAGCGCCACGATCTCATGCTCGCCACTCTTTAGATTACCGAGATAGAGCCGCTGTACGCCGCCACGCTGCAGTGCCTCCACCTCTGCCTTGGTGTAGAGGTATTTGGTGACCGACTTGTCGTCGATCTTCAGCTCCACCGAATCGAGGGCGAAGAATTTGCCGAGATCAAAGGAGAGGAAGACGCTGACCTGAGTGTTGGAGGGGAAGAGCAACTCCTCTTCAAGAATGAAGAGGTCGCGATTGAGTTTCAGCACCTCGCTTTTTAGATCACGCAGTTGCTTATCGAGCGTCTGAGCGGGTGGTGCGGGTTCGGCGCCCCGGCTCAGAGGCAGGTAGAGCAGGGTGGCGATGAGAATCAGGGGTAGGAATCTATTCATAGTGTGCTCTCTCAGAACCAGATCGATAGGTAGAGTTGGGTGACGTGGGCGCCGAAGCTATAGAGCGGTTCCTCACCGGGCAGATGGCCGGTGGCGGTCAGGTCACGATAGTCGGCGTAGTCGAACAGGATGTACTCGTAGGCGAGGTTGAGGCTGCCGCGCTCGATAAAGTCGAGCCGTTGCCAGCGATCACCGTTGAACTCGTAGCTGACCGTTGCACCGAAGCTGTTGCTGTCGAAGCTGCTCAGCTCCTTGTCACGGGCGAGAAAGTTCTGCGCATCCGGATAGGGGAAGAGGTCGCTATAGAAGTCGGCGTGCTGCTGGGTGTGGTGGCGGTATTTCAGATCGAACAGCCACGCCTCCTGCCACGGATGGCTGTAGCCGACTTCAAAGCTGTGAGCATTGATCCCCCAGCTGTCGGTAAAGAAGCGGTACTCACCGTGAAGCGCGGCGCGGTAGGGGAGGTAGTAGGCGCTACGAATAGCCGCGGCGTGACTGGTGCGCGTGGCGGGGTAGACCTCCTCCTGACGACCGACACTGTTATCGGGATTGAGATAGCGCACGGTACGGTAGGGGTTGTTGAGGTAACCCTCATCGGTAATGGTCTCAAACTGCAGATTCAGCACCAGATCCTTGCTCACCACCTGGGTCAGACCGAGTCGGTAGTTCTGCCGATCGATCTGCTTGGGGGTAAAGAGCGCGTCGTAGTTACGACTCACCTCATCCTGACCGATGGCATAGCCCATCGAGACGGTGGTCAGGCCACTGAACATATCGGTGCTGATACCAAAATTGGCCGAATTGGCGATGTAGTCGTTCTCCTCGCTGTTGGTAACGGCAAGGCTCAGGGTGGTGTTGTGGTGCAGATAGGAGGCGCCGAGCGAGAACTTGGTACGCTCCTCGCTATAGGGGCTGGCGTTGGTCACTACATCGATCGAGGCGCTGCTGATGGTATCGACGTAGTAGTTGCCGCTGACGGCGACACTCTCACCAAACTTCTTCAGCACCAGCACCGAGGGACCGCTCACCTCGACACCACCACCGTCGTAGCTGTGGTAGAGAACGTCGGCACGGTCTTCGGGCAGCACGCCACCATGAGAAATTATTGGATTTAACAGAGTGAGTGTCGAAAAGAGTAGCCATGGAACAATGTTGCAGAACGTCCGCTGATGAGTGCGAGACAAGGCGGTAATCGAATCGTCAGCGCACGACTGCATGGATGCAGGAGGTAGAGCAGCGCAGGGAGCAGTTGCCGAGTTTACAGATGCGTAAATGCACATTGCGATGCGATTGGCAACACCGTATCGCGCCATCAGAGGGCGTTCCATAAGATTAGTTACAGCCACAGCCACCTCCTGCCCCACCTTCGGCCCCACGTGCACCTTCGCGCGCCTGATAGACGTGGTGGCTATAGGCGGAGGAGACCGGGTCGCGGTCGAAGCTCATGATCGGATCGGCCAGATGACTGCGCTCGTAGGGTTTGACCCACGGTTCGATGTTGCTGCAGCCGCTCAGGGACAGCACGATCAGCATGGGTGTGAGCAGGCGTGACAACACGGCTACTCGGCGACCAGGGTGCGGATCTGCTGCTGATACTCCGCCTCAAGGCCGGGCTGGTAGCCAAGATGGGTAAAGCGGATCTTGCCGTCGCGATCGACCATCACGGTGCTCGGCATAGCGGCGACCTGATAGCCCTGGCTGACGCTGTTCTCGCTATCAAAAAGGATCGGAAAGCTAACCGGCTGCTCCTTGAGCCACTTGATCGCGGCACTCGAATCGCTATCGACGTTAATACCGAGCACGGTGAATCCGAGCTTCTCATAGCGCTGGTGTAACGCATCGATCAGCGGCATCTCCTGACGACAGGGGGCGCACCAGGAGGCCCAGAAGTTGATCATCACCACGTTGCCGCGATACTCGCTCAGCTTGAGGTTCTCGCCGCTACTACTCTTGAGAGTGAAGTCGGGGGCGGGTGTATCGGTTGCCAGCTGGGCGGCGTTGGCACCTGCGGCCATCAGGCTCATCAGTAGCAGCGTGGTGGGTACCGTTTTAAAACGCGAGGCCCGTTTAATGGCTCTATCCATACTGTTCACTCCTCCTAAAAGAGCACGCTGAAACCAGCGTGCAGTTCGATGTTGTTGGTGATCTTCTTTTCACCGAGCAGATCGGTGGAGAAGAGGTGGTCGCGTACATCGACGTGCAAGGCGAGCCCGTCAATAGGCAGCAGTCGGTAACCGGCACCGGCGTTAAGGCTGAAGCGGGTATCGTCAGCAAACTGCACTGCACCGATGCCGGCGTTGATATAGAGCGCCGAGTTAAAGGCGTGGTTTGAACCGATAAAGCTCTCACCGGGCAGCAGGTTGTATCCGAGTGAGAGGGCGCCGTAGCGAAACATGCGCTCATCGCCGCTGAGTAGTTCGGCGCCGCCGCTGAGTGTCTCGTAGCTGGTCTTCTCTGTTTCGGTCTGACCGATCGCTGCCTCGACAAAGAGATCTTCGGTAATCAGATAGTCGAGACGCAGCCCGTAGACGAGGTTGGAGCCGAAGTCCTCCACGCTCATCACCCCGGCGTAGAGACCAACGGCAAAATCCTCGGTGTCGATCACAGCCAATTCGATCTCGCTACGCTGCACCTCGGGTTGAATAACCGCCTCGCTATGGATCACCGGCTGTGGCGTCTCCGCCAGTGCCGATGTGCAGGCGAGCAGTGTGGCTAGAAGAAAAATGCGATGCCGGCTTTCCATTCGTCGATCTCCTCGTTCTCGTCACGCGAGCTAAACAGGGTGTGGTGGCGGTACTCGGCACGCAGTAGAAAGCGCCGTGTCAGATAGGCCCTCAGGCCGATGCCAGCGAAGGCGGTCGGGTCAACGCGATCCTCCGACTGCACCAGGGTGGTTCTTGGATTGGTATTGATCACCCCAGTACCGAGGGTGAAGAAGGGGGTGTAGCGCCACTCCGTAAACGGCTGTGCCGCTAGATTTAGGGTGGCGTGTTGTGAGTCGGAGTAGCTGCCGAGTATCTGTGACAGACCAACCTCGGCGGCGAGGTTGGCGTTGAAGCTGTAGGCGGCATAGACGGCGATCAGATTGGCACCACTGAAGTCGCCACCGAGCATGCCCATCTCCCAGCGTCGGCTGGAGAAGTCGCCGATACCGGGCTCGGCGATATCGACCACCTCGCCGTTGTGGTTCAGCGTCAACGCCATCGCCGCGTGTTTGACCCAACCGGTTTGCTGCTGGATCTCGTGGCTGCGTTGGGTACGTACCTGATACCAGTCGGTGCGGCGCTTGAGTACCGTCAGCCACTCGCCGCGGGCGGCGACGTGAAACACCGGATAGCCTCGGCCGGGTCCGGTGTGCAGTTCAATGTAGGGTTCGGCGATCTGCACCTCGGCAAACTCTTCAGCACAGGCTGCTGAGCTGAAGAGCAGCAGTGTGATGAGTAGCTTCAGTGAGCTATTGAGCACGCCCTGTGGCTGATTGCCCATCAATCCACCGGTACGTCAAAGGGGTTGTTGTAGTACTGCGCGCCGATATCGAGCCACTCGGCGATCAGTTTCAGCTCAGCGGGGGTGAGAAACCCTTCATGGCTTGCACCCGTTGCAAAGGGTGCAAAAAAGCGTGGACTCGCAGCCGCGCCATTAACCGACATCACCGGGTTCTCGGTGATGTTGACCATTATTGGAATCGGATTGTCATCGATATCGAGGATCAGTGCGCCGCTGCCATCGGTCAAAAAGAGCGGATTGCCGCTACCGTCGGTTGCCTGTACCTGAATGTCCTGCAGCAGACCGGTATCGAGATCGATCTCCTGACGATTGTCGTTGAACAGCAGTTCACGATAGGCGGTGAGATGGTCCGGCTCCTGATCGGAGGCGGTGGCGCTGAGATCGAGCTGGGCATCGGGAGTCTGCAACTGATCCAGGGCATCTCGGGTGTTGTGGCAAAGGGTGCAGCTGTTCACACCGCGATCGAGATCCCACAGCGGTTGGATGTGGGCCTCGTAGTTGATCACGATGCGGCAGTTGGCGCTCCAGCTTGTCTGGCAGGCGTTTGAGACGGGGGCTGGGGTGGTCAGATCGATGTATTGAAAAACGAAGGAGGCATCGCGAGGGCGGCCAGCAGCGGCCTCGTCGGTCCAGAGGTCGTCGTAGAGGATATCGACACTGGGTGAGAGCGCGGCGCAGTCGCTCTGACAGCTGATGCGTGCGCGTGCCTGCGCCATCGTCTCACCGAAGTCGGCCCACAGCGTATTGACGCTGTTGGGGAAGGGTAGGCCGGTGGTAACTGCGCCGGGATTGATCGAGGCGGCTGCCTCGGGATGGCCGTGTGCCGCGCCACTGCTGTGGTCGTGACAGCCGTTACAGCTGAGGGTTTCGCCGGGGCGCAGCTGTAGCCAGTTCTGGTGGCGGGCGCCGATGCGCTTGCCCTCGGCATCGAGCAGGCTGATGGCGAGCGGTATGTTGGCCGGGAGTTTGATACGGATCGAACCGTCGGGTTCGATCGGCGCATAGGCGACGATCTCGCGCATCAGCTGAGCGCTGCTGCGTCCAAAGTCACTACCATCGAGATCGACCAGGTCGTCATCGGGCATGCTCACCGCCTTGATCACCCGCAGGAAACGGGCGGGGCGTTCTGCCGCTGTGCTCTGGGCCGGATCGGCGAGGGTGGTGATATCGGGTGTGGCGCTATCGACGCCATCGATGTCGTAGACGCTACGTATATCGAGCAGTCCGACACCCTCATCAGCCAGCAGTGCATCGATGCCCTCATCGTCGTAGAGCACCTGTGGCAGGTCGCGCGGTTGTGCCACCACCACCTCATCGAATATCACCCCCTCAACAGGCAGTACTACCGGCTGCTGGGTGTCATCACTCATGTCGTAGATAAAGAGGCCGTAGAGCGGCGGAGCGGTGACCACATCGGGATCGGCCAACGCCGCCTCACTGCAGGGACCGATGGTGGTGCCCTCAAGCAGTCGGCAGGGGCTCCAGCTCACCAGTAGTCGTTCGGTGCCGTCATCAAGCGGGTAGGCACTGCGAAAGCGACCGCCGGGGGAGGGGCCGCTGAGGGTGCTGACCGAATTGATGGTGGCGGGGGTCTGCGCCGGACCGCTCAGTACACCCATGTTGGCCGCGGTCGGTCCGCTGTTGTCGATGTAGTTGAGGGTATCGATCACGATCAGCGCACCGCCATCCTCGGTGTCGTTGAAGGGGCGGATAAGGCTCAACAGACGGCCATCGGGCATCTCACGCGGCCGCATGAACTGCACCGTGGTGTCGTCGGTGCCGGTGTTATGACTATGCGCTCCGTAGTGGAGCTGCAGCTGGCCACCGTCAGGACGCATGGTGTAGAGGCTGATGGCGTTGCGCCCGCCCATGTTGTCCCAGCGGCTGAAGAGTACCTTGCCGCTGCTGAGCAGGGTCGGGTCGAGATCGTGACTCGGATTGAATGAGACCTGATGGATATCGCTGCCGTCACTGTTCATCACGTGCAGCATGGCGGCGTATTCGCGCCGATCCTCATCTTCTGCGGTGAACTGAGGTTTACCCTCATCGACCAACACCGCCTTGGCCTGCTGCTGACGGGTGGAGGAGAAGATGATGCGTCCATCGGGCAGATAGTGGGGGGCGAGATCCTGACCGCCCTCAGCGGTTAGATCATCGGCGATGATGCGCTGCAGGATGCCGCTATCGATCTCATATTCCCAGATATTCCAGGTCGGCTGATCCTCCGGATCGGCACCCTCGATGTCGGGTTTACGTAGAGAGAAGAGCAGGCGATCACCGTCGAAAGAACTCTCGACATCACGCACATCTCCCAATCCCTCGGTCTCTATCAGGGTGATGTTGGATTCGGCGGCGCTGGGTGAGGCGAGATCGCGCAGATAGAGATCGCCACCTTCGATAAATCCGAGCCGCTGTCGCAGGTCTTCGCTCTCGGTAATGGGACGTTTGACATAGGCGATGGCGAAGTCCTGCACCACCGGGTCGGGTGACTGCTCAGTGGCAGGTGCCAGGCATGCGGAGGTGCTAACAGTTAATAGAACGACTGTGATCGCTCTGCTGACTATTTCGCTCCATGATCTTGTTATATCTATATACATAGCGTTTGACGCATCTAAGCAGTCCGCTCTCTTTTTAATTTCTGCGAGCCCATTATTGGCCGTAGAGATTTTTCACTCTGAGAACCGCTTCACAAAAGTTGTGGACCTGCTGCGCAGAAAACGCGCTTCGATCCGGGCAAAGTGCTCTCAAGCCTGGGAGATATATACCCAGTGAAAAGAAGCGTGAATAAAAGAAATTAATTAATTCGGGGGCGGTGTGATGCAGGCAATAACTAAATTTTCCGATTTAATTAAACGCCACGACCCATGGTTGCGGCTGATCGTATGTATGGTGCTTTTTTATGGGGCGGTCAGTGCGCAGGCGGGACCACGTGAACAGGCGAAACGATTGCACGACCGCATCGCCGGTGTACCATCGAGTAATGGTGAACTCGATATCCTGGCCGATCTTATCGATGGCTCTCAGCCCGGTACGGTGGAGGATGCTGCCTACCGGGTGATGGACCACCCCGATTTCTATAACGTCACGCTGAAAAATATGGTCACCCCCTGGACCAACGAGGCGCAGACACCCTTTGCACCACTTAACGACTACACCGCCACGGTGATCGGCATGGTGCGTGACGATGTGCCGTTCAATACGCTGCTCTCGGCCGATCTGCTCTATGTGGTCGATGACGCACAGGGACTGCCTGCCTATGCAATGAATAGCAACGCCCACTATCAGTCAGCGGAGAATCAGGGTATCGATCTGCAGGCCCATCTGGTTCAGCGACAGCAGTCACTGCTCACCGATCTGCCAGCCGGTGCCACGGCGGGGGTGATAACTACCCGTGCGTCGGCCGAGGCATTTTTTGTCGCCGGTACCAATCGCGCCATGTTGCGTTTCACTCTGATGAACCACCTCTGTAGCGATCTTGAACCGCTCAAGGACACCACCCTTAGCCCCGACCGTATTCGTCAGGATGTCTCACGCAGCCCCGGCGGCGACAGTCGTATCTTTCTCAACAGCTGTATCGGCTGCCACACCGGTATGGATCCGCTGGCGCAGGCCTACGCCTACTACGACTACGACAGCAGTGCGGCGCGTCTGGTCTACAACGACATCGGCACCATCGATGCCGAGAGCGGTAGCCGGGTGCAGGGCAAATATCTGATCAACGCTGATAACTTCGCGCCGGGTTTCGTCACTCCCGATGATCGCTGGGACAACTACTGGCGACGCGGCATCAACAGCCATCTCGGTTGGGATGGTGGGTTATCGGGTGGCGGTTACGGGGCAAAGTCGATGGGTCAGGAGTTGGGCAATAGTCAGGCCTTTGCCAGTTGTCAGGCGAAGAAGGTGTTTCGTTCCGTCTGTCTGCGCGATCCGGTCGATAGCGGTGATCGCAACCGGGTGGCGACGATGACCAGCGCCTTTATCAACGACGGCTACCGCTTCAAACGGCTCTTTGCCGAAGCGGGCAGCTACTGTATGGGTGATTGAGGGAGCGATGATGATGCGACTGATAAGAGTCAAACAGATCCAATCGTTGATGCTGCTACTGGCCGCAGCGCTACTCACAGCCTGTGGTGGTGAGGAGACAGTAAGCCTGCCGAATCTTAGCGGTGGTACGGTGGTTGCCGCCTATAGTGGCCCGGTTCCGACTACTGACGATGTGCAGTCGTTCAAGCTCAACGTCTGGGACTATCTGGTTGAAGCCGATCGCTGCGGTAACTGCCACAGCGATGGTGGCCAGTCGCCGCAGTTTGTGCGACAGGACAACATCAATCTCGCCTATGCGGTCGCCAACGGTATTGTCGATCTCGTTTCACCGGGGCAGTCGCGACTGGTGGAGAAGGTGGCGGCGGGTCACAACTGCTGGCTGGCAAGCGATACCGCCTGTGCCGATATTCTTACTACCTATATCGCCAACTGGGCCGGTGAGAGCGGCGGTGATGGGGGGCGGCAGATCGAGCTGCTCGCACCGATCGCCTACGATCCCGGTGCGAGCAAGCGTCTGCCGGAAGACTCCACACTCTTTGCCAGCTACGTACACCCATTGCTGAGCAGCTACTGTGCCGGATGTCATGCCGATGATTCGGCGACTCCACAGTCGCCCTTCTTTGCACAGGACGATATCGAGGCCGCCTACGATGCGGTCTCCACCAAGATCGATCTCGATAACCCCGCCAACGCTCGACTGGTACTGCGCCTGCGCAACGAGTTCCACAACTGTTGGGATGACTGTGACAGCAATGCCGATGAGATGGAGGCGGCGATCACCGCGATGAGCGACGGTGTGACCAGCACCGAGATCGACGCGCAACTGATCACCAGTAAGGCGCTGACACTCACCGACGGTATCGTCGCCAGCGGTGGCAATCGCCATGAGAGTGATCTGATCGCCCTCTATGAGTTCAAGACCGGACAGGGGAGTACCGCCTACGACACCAGCGGTATCGAACCGGTGATCGACCTCACCCTGAGCGGCAATGTGCAGTGGGTCGGGGGCTACGGTATTGAGTTTATTGACGGGCGTGCGCAGGGCACCACTGCCGATAGCCGCAAGCTGCGCGATCTGATTGCCGCCACCGGCGAGTACACGGTCGAGGCGTGGGTGGTCCCGGCTAATGTGACCCAGGAGGGACCGGCGCGCATCATCTCCTACTCCGGTAGCACTCAGCTGCGTAACTTCACTCTCGGTCAGACGCAGTACAATTACGACTTCATGCAGCGTATGCAGAGCAGCGATGCCAACGGTGAACCGGCGCTCTCCACGGCCGATGCCGATGAGGATCTACAGGCGACGCTGCAGCATGTGGTGGCGAGCTATGATCCGATCAATGGCCGACGTCTCTTTGTGAATGGCGCCTTTACCGGCGATACCGATCCAGCAGCCGCATCGAGTCTCGCCTCCTGGGACGACACCTTTGCACTGGTGATGGGCAGTGAAGTAGGTGGCAGTGACCGCTGGCAGGGCAAGCTGCGTCAGGTGGCAATCCACAATCGTGCACTGAATCTCGAACAGGTTGAGCAGAACTTCGCCGCTGGTGTCGGTGAGAAGTTCTACCTGCTGTTTGGTGTGAGCGATTGGGTCGATACACCGCAGAGCTACCTGATGTTCGAGGTGAGTCAGTTCGACAGCTACAGCTATCTGTTCGACAAGCCGACCTTTATCTCGCTCGATCCGACGGCCACACCCGATGGAATCGACATTCAGAGCATGCGTATCGGCATCAACGGGCGTCTGGCAGAGGTGGGGCAGGCCTACCGTTTCCTCGATACCCAGGTTACGACGGCTGAGTACGGCGCCAACGGACAACGCCTCTCGCCGCTCGGCACTATCATCGCGCTGGAGAAGGGGCCAGACGGTGATGAGTTCTTCCTCAGCTTCGATCGTCTCGGCAACCACGAACACGTCATGACCGAGGCCATTCCGCTGGCCCCACCGGTACCTGCCGATGGGGCGGCAGTGGCCGACATCGGTCTGCGTCACTTCGATGAGATCAACGCCACTATGGCAGCACTGACCCAGGTCGATCGTAACCAGACGGCGGTGAGAGCGACCTTCGAGACCATTAAGCAGCAATTGCCGACGGTGGAGAGTATTGAAGGTTTCCTCTCCGCCCAGCAGATGGCAATCGCCCAGCTCTCAATCGAGTGCTGCAATGCCCTGGTTGACGATGCGACGCTGCGCAGTGGGCTCTTCCCAGACTTCAACTTCAACCAGAGCCACACAGTGGCGTTCGACAGCCAGCTCGAACTGGACCAGGTCACGTTACCGCTGGTCGATACCCTGCTAGGCAATACGCTGCTGAGCCAGCCCGATAGCGCCACGGTGGTGAGTGAACTCGAATCGCTGATCGATGCACTCGATGACAGCTGCAGCAACGACTGTGGTGTCGAGCGCACCCATACCGTGGTGAAAGCCGCCTGTGCCGCCACCCTGGGTGGCGCAACGATGTTGATCCAGTAGCCGTCAGGCAGAGAGAGGAACCGGATATGCCACTGTTTAAAAAACTGCCCAAGGCGCAGCCGCTCGATAGACCGCTCTACCATGCGGACCATAAACGTCCGGTCACTCGCCGCGATTTTCTCGCCCAGGGGTTCAGGGCGGGGGCTGGGATCACGCTCGGCAGTTCACTGTTAGGATTACTGGGGTTACCCCGACTGGCCAGTGCAGCACTGGCACCCGACATGGCCGACCTGCGCGATAACCTCTGTGGTATTGCGGCACAGGGGGCGGGCAAGATCCCCTTCATCTGTTTCGATCTTGCAGGTGGCGCCAATATCGCTGGCTCCAATGTATTGATCGGCGGGCAGGGCGGACAGCTCGATTTCATCTCCACTGCCGGTTACAGCAAGCTCGGTCTGCCGGGGGATATGATTCCGCCGCTGGCCGATACGGTAAATGGTGGTGACTTTACCGATAGTCGCTTTGGACTCTCCTTCCACAAACGCAGCGCGATGCTGCAGGGCATTATCGAACGGGCCGGGAGTCGGGCAGCCAATATCAACGGCGCGGTAATTCCGGCACGCTCCGATAACGATACCGGCAACAATCCACATAACCCGATGTACGGCATTAACCGCGCCGGGGCCGACGGTTCGCTGGTCACTCTGATCGGTTCACGTAGCTCCGACTCGGGTGGTAACAGCCTTGCACCGACGATGATGCTCAACCCAGAGGTGCGCCCAACCAAGGTCGATCGTCCCAGCGATGTGACCGGCATGGTCGATACCGGCGAGCTGATCAATATCCTCAACAAGGATGATGCGGTGAAGGTGATGGAGTCGATTGCACGCCTCAGCCAGGAGAAGCTCGGTGTGGTCGATACCCAACTGGCGAATGATGCTGTGATCAAGCAACTGGTGCGCTGCGGCTACATCAAGAGCGCCGATCTGGTCGATCGCTTCTCCGATCCATCCGCACTCAACCCCGAGGCCGATCCCGATATTGTCGGAGCCGGGGGCATCTTCAGTGTCGGTGAGTTCAACGGCGATAGTGAGTTTCGTAAGACCGCCTCGGTGATGAAGATGGTGATCGATGGCTACGCCGGGGCAGGCACCATCACCATGGGCGGTTACGACTATCATACCGGCGAGCGTGGTACCGGTGAGCGACGCGATCTGCGTGCAGGTCGCTGCATGGGTGCCTGTCTCGAGTATGCAGCACGCAAGGGAGTGCCGTTGATGATGTACGTCTTCAGTGACGGCTCAGTGGCCAGTAACGGCACCATCGACGATTCGGTTGACGGGGCAGGGAAGGGCGTTTGGACCGGCGACAACAGCTCCACCGCCGCCTCCTTCTTCCTCGTCTACAACCCCGGTAGTGCCCCAGTACTGCTCGGTGCATCACCCGAAGCGCAGGCGCGCCACCAACAGATCGGCTGGTTTCGCAACGACGCCTCGGTCGAGACAGCGGCTAGCCCTGCTGCAAATAACGTCAATCTTCTGGTCGAGACGGTAATCCTCAACTACCTCGCCCTGCACGGTGAACAGAACCAGTTCGCCAGCTACTTCCCTGGTCGCGGGTTGGGTAACGCGCAGCTGATGGATAGTCTGACTGCGTTCTCGCCCATTGTGACGGGAACGATCTAAGGAGGGCTAGTCTGTTCAGTGAAAGGGAGAGTTTCTAAAGCACGGTTCTGAGCTTGACACTCATACATGCCAACCGTAGTTTGACGAGCACGTTAAACATTGGGTGGTAGACAGGTGATAGAAGATCTCAAGATCAAGGGTGATGAATCCTGGCGCATGTTCAGGATTATTAGTGAATTCACCGAGGGCTTCGACAAGCTGGCAGATATCGGTTACGCGGTCTCCATGTTTGGTTCGGCTCGTCTGGCGCCGACTAACCCTTACTACGCTACAGCGGTCGAAATCTCACACCGTTTGGCAGAGAACGGTTTCTCTATTATTACCGGTGGTGGTCCCGGAATCATGGAGGCGGGGAACAAAGGGGCGGCTGAGGCCGATAAGGTCTCGGTTGGACTGAATATCGAGCTGCCCCACGAGCAGACACCCAATAAATATCAGAATAAATCGCTGGAGTATCGCTACTTCTTTGCCCGTAAGGTGATGTTCGTTAAATACTCGATGGGCTATGTCATTATGCCGGGTGGTTTTGGCACATTCGATGAGTTTTTCGAAGCGTTAACCCTGGTGCAGACCAACAAGATTTACCCGATACCGCTGGTCCTGTTTGGCAGCGACTACTGGCAAGGTCTGTTGGAGTGGCTGAAGGGACCGGTGCTGGAGATGGGGACGATCTCGGCCTCGGATTTCGACCTCTTCACACTGACCGATGATGTCGATGAAGTGATTGATGTCATGACCAAACATCGCAATTGGAAAATGAATGTGACTGAGGGGGACAACTAAGAGAAGCGAGCAGTAAGCCTCTCAAGTTGCGCTCGTCTTTGTCCAGATCTACGACTTGGGCAGTACGATCCTGTAGCCGGCCCCGTAGGTGTTTTGAATAAAAAAAGCATCCGGATTGTAGGATTTCTCCAACTTTCTTTTAAAGCGGGAGATGATCTGTACAACATTATTACCACTTGGATCGCGATTGCTATCAATGTCGAAGATCTGATCTGCGATGTGTGTAGCTGTGTAGTAACGATTTGGATGACGGCATAACAGCGCCAGTATCAGACGCTCGTTGTTACTGATTTTTACACCACTCCCGTTGTACTCAAGTTGTTGTTCAATGCTGTTCCAGCGGTAACCATCGCCTAACATTAGCGTGCTGCTGTCGATCAGGCGTTTGATGACACGCCTCAAGGTAGTATCGAGTTGCGGTTGCAGTATCGGCTTTACCAGGTAGGCGAAGAGCTGCAGGTTTACCGCACGTAGTAGTTTCTGCTGGTCGGCGTGGGCCGTCAGCATAATGATTGGTATCTCTTCATTACTCTCACGGATTGTCGCGGCAACCTGTAAACCGTTGGTATGTGGGATGGCGATATCGAGCAGCGCTACATCGGGCTGTTCACTGACATAGAGTTCCAGTGCGTCGCGCCCATTGTCTGTTACCACAACTCTGTTGAAGTAACGCTGCAGGATGGCCGTGAAGTTCTCTCTGACCACGGCATCATCCTCTACATAGAGAAGGGTTAGGTTGTTGTTCATAACCTGATCCTGAAGCGGGTGCCGCCATCAAGACTGATTGCCTAAATTGATCCCTGCATCTGCTCTTCAATAATATATTTTGAGAGGTATAGGCCGAGTCCGCGATCTTGCTGGTTCTGCTTGCTGCTATAGAACTCATCGAAGATATGGTTGAGATGTTTCTCTGCGATACCGCCGGCATTGTCTTCAACGTCAATGGTGATCTGCTCACGATCGCCATGACCGTTAATCACAATCGTTTTACTCTCAGAGGGTGAGCTCTCAAAGGCCTCTTTGGCATTGAGTATCAGATTGAGCAGGATGTGTAGTAGTTCGGTCTTCAGTACCGTTGGGTTATCGTTGAAGTAGAACTCGGTGCGAATCATGATGTTGGCCGATAACAGCTCATCTCTGGACATCGCAACGGCACGCTCTACGACCGCAGTGACATCGCTCCGATCAGCACTGTTACGCGTGCCGATAAACTGGCGAAACTCATCAAGTGTCTCGGAGAGGAAGGCGATCTTTTCATTGATTTGCCTCAGTGTCGGTTTGATCTCATCTTTGCTGATCTGTTTCTCATCCTCGAGCCGGTACTGCAGCCGCATGATAATGGCGCTAATGGCTGTGAGTGGCTGTTTCCACTGGTGTGAGACGGCACTGATCAACTCCCCCTGTTGTGCCTTGCGGTTCTTAAGCAGCAGTCCCTGACGTTTGCGTTGGATATCCGCCTCCAGCAGTTTGATGCGGTGTTGTAGCAGGTAGGAGAACATCAGCGCCTCAACCACCAGACCGATGCCAGAGGCGAAGAAGCCCGTACTGCTATAGGGCATAGCGCCGTAGAGCGTCAGGGTGGAGATGGTCATTCCGATGGCATAGGCAGTGTAGGCCGCGATAAATATCTTGATCAGTAGGATGATTCTGTCTGTAGAGCTTCACGCCAAGAATCAGCAGAGTAATAAACGAGCTGGTGAAGACCACGATGATCAGCTTGAAGCTCAGCAGAAGATCGACAGTGAGTGCTATTGCAACGATGAGCAGGGAGAGCGCGATCGTCGTCTTAAGCCATCGTTCAACCCAGCCACCAATAGTCTGGGTATCGAAGGTGTGTCGGACAAACAGCATCAGGAATAGTGGCACCATGATGGCGGTCAGATTGAACCAGTTGGTCAGCGATCCGTAGAGATTGAAGTTGTGGTAGATCGTGCCGTACATGTAGGAGAGGCCTATGGCGGCGTTGATCAGGTAGAGGCTGTAGAAGAGGTACTCCTTGCGCCAGCCGTAAAAGAAGAGGATCAGGTTGTAGATCGACAGGGTGAGGAGGATGACCAGAACGGTGTTAGCGGCGAGGTTTTTGTCGATCAGTGCCTGGCTGGCCTGTTTCGAGTCGTAGATGTCCCAGTCGATGATCTGGGTGGCTAGCGCGGTGGCTACCCGAATGTAGAGGATTCGAGACTCGTCCGCTTTCAGCTCGAATGGATAGACCAGCGTGCTGCCGGTGAGGTAGAGGTCACCGTTGGGTTGGTCTATCTGATAGTGGCGCTGGTCAATGCGCTCAGGCCCACTGTAGGCGTATATATCGATCTGACCGCTGAAGTAGGCGGAGTTGTTGTGCAGCTGAAGCAGTTGCGGCTCGAGGGAGTCGTTTGTGATGCTCATTCTCAGCCAGATGACCGGTATTTCGGCCGGTAGGCTGCTTTTGCTGGAGGTGGGAGTGAAACGACGATCGGTGACATCTTCAATCGTCAGCTCCTGATCCTCGTCGATTAGATACGCCATCGGGAAGTGGGTAATCTCGTCCGGTTGCTGAACGATATGCACGACTCGCTCTGCCCAGGCGCTTGGGGCAATGAGAAGAAGAAACCAGATTGCTACTTTTAGTTGTGTCACGAAAAGGGCGCTTGTAAACGATATCCGCTGTCGCAATGTGTCGACAGAGTGAAAAGAAGGGGTCTCATTAGATACTTTTTTGGGCCATAACTAAAGCGGTAAAAGTAGCTCTGAAATATAGGGCAAAAATGACAACGGTTGAGGTTGGCTGACACCCTAATCAAGACTATTGATGTTTCTGGTTTGTCACTTCTATCTGTCTGTTTGAATTCATAATTAAGAAATTGATGCAGTACCGCTGTGTAGGCATCTAATCCACCTCAGTATTAGCCGTTGGTCTGTCTGAAAGGGCTAAAGATTTTCCACTTCCTACCGCTAATTATCTAGCGAGTCATCGACTATCCAACCAGACATTTTTGCTTCCTGGCAGTTCATGTCGGGAACGACGCAACCTCTATTCAATAAGCTTTCGTAAGGAATCCTTAATGTTTGTTACTGCAGTTCACTCACAGATTTCACGGGCAGATTTCGGCCCGTTGTTGAGTGCGCTATTAGCTGCTTTGATGCTGTTGCTTGTCAGTAACCCATCTCAGGCACAACCGGGTGATTTGGATCAGGGGTTGCCGGGAACGATCGTATCAAAGGTCCAGCAGGGGGCAGGTAACTACTGGATTCAGTTGCACGCGGTCTCCAGAGGAGTCAATTTGCCGAGCCTGGGACGTATCGCTCAGCATAAGAAGAGGGTGATCCATCAGGGGCAGGATGGTGTGACGCGTGTTCTGATCGGCCCCTATCAGCACTACCCTGAGGTCCGGGCGGAACAGCGGGCACTGCAAAACAGCGGTGTGTCGATGGGCTTTCTCCGCTTTACCACAATGACCTCTCAGTACGACTCCATCGCCAGAGAGAGTGCCAGGTCACTCCCGGGCGCTGACCGCCATGGATAGCGAAGCGAAGGCGGTTAGTCCGCGATAGTCGACGCCGTCTGCCTATTCGTAGTTGAGAGCGTGAGCGAACGACGAAGAAGCGGTGAGGTCGTGTCGGTCGCTTCCAGTGATGCTGGAGAGTATTGGGTGCAGGTTTCTGCATCGAGCAAGGGTTATCTTGCACCGGCCTATCTCAAGAACTACCCGAATCTATTGCAACATCGTCATCGGGATCGGCAGGGTCTGCATCGCCTGCTTATTGGGCCCTACCGCTCCTTTGATAAGGCGCAATCGCTACGGATGGCGATGAATCGAGACCACGGTGCGGGCACCTTTGTTCGGTTTGCAGCGTCTGAACGGGGAATGAGTCGCGTCGTGGTGGAAGCTCCCGCCGAACACCCTCGTGCGACTCCTGCTAACCAGTCGATGGAAAACCACGTTGAACATGCTGACCTGGCTGTTACTGATGAGATTAGGGTGGAGCAGAGCAGCGATGAAACATCGGTGACTGCGGACCGTGATGAGTCGCAAGACGCCCTTGTCGCCACAGGTCTGGATCGAGGTGTCAGCGCAGATATTGGGCGCGGTACGCCGCTGAAGATTGGTGTCAGTCTTGGGGCCGCCTATGCCGCCGATCAACGCCTCAGATTCTATGGTGAGGATGAGCCTGACCCGCTGAGCAATCTGTTTCCCGCCTGGAATAACGGAACGCTGGCCAGAACGGAGTCGAATCTGTTGTCCCGTCACTTTGGTGTCCATCTGCAGAAGCTGTTTAACAGTGAGTGGGGAATTGCTGTTGACTACCTGCATGAGCGCTCGGAGATGGATCAACAGCCGATGCGACCGGAGCTGCTTGATATCAATCACACCACAACCCTGCGTTATCTGGATGGCTCGTTGGCGAGTTATAACGCGGGTTCCACCGATCACCTGAGTGGATTATTGGTGCGTAATCATCTTGATGGAGTGGTGTTATTCCCAATCAATAACACCTTTACTGCCAAGATGGGGCTCTCGGCGGCTCATCATGATCTATCGGCGGATCTCACACAGTTAAAGCTGGATCAGACGCTGCTGCAATCGGTCAGTCACGATATCAATACACTCTTTATTGGCATTATGGGGGGCTGGATCTCAACCATCATCTGTCGAATTCGCTCTCTGTCGGAATCGATTCAAAGCTCTACTTCTATACACTCCACTCAGAGCTATCAAGCAGACAGAGTGTCAATCTTGCAGGTGGGACTACTCACCATGTTGCCTATCGTGAACAGCGTAACCACAGCTATCGAACCAAGATTGAGCCCTATATTGAGTA
Organism: Solemya pervernicosa gill symbiont; assembly: GCF_002020875.1. Taxonomy (NCBI): domain Bacteria; kingdom Pseudomonadati; phylum Pseudomonadota; class Gammaproteobacteria; species Solemya pervernicosa gill symbiont. The sequence continues at coordinate 22,593 of NZ_MPRL01000049.1, forward strand.
CGCCTTTAGCAAACATCTGAGCACTACCTTCGCCACCCATCTCGATTATTGGGACAACAGTGTCACGCTGGATAATCCAGCCTGTTATCGGAATGTTGCGCTCAGCTACTCGGCCGAGTGTTCCCAATTGCCCTCACTGACAACTAACAACGTTGCCAATTACGGAGCCAATATCCGGGTGAACTATCACTACTAAGCGCCAGGTGATGAGGTTGGTAGTTTTTTTGATTAAAACGTAGAAATGCTGCGGGCTGTGGGCGTCATATTTGTTCGATATTTCACTGATACATTGAAATTTCTATCAGGGAAGTGCCTTTGGTTGATCTCCTCTTGCTACACATTCTGAATGCCGGAGGCAGCTCGACTTACTCTATTGGCGTCAGACCCTTATGGCTTTATTAACCACAGTTGGCTGCAGCCTGTAGCCAACTGTTGTAAAGAAGATTATGACAATTTTGACCAGCGCTCTCCAACACCCGTATCGATCTTACAGTCGGTTCATTACATATCTATCACTCTTGGTTATGTTGTCGGGCTGTTTTTCGCAGGGATCTGACTCTCCAACACCTAACCTGGCACCCACGGCAGGGTTCACGGTCAGTACCAGCAGCATCGACAGTGGTGAATCGGTCAATTTTGACGCCTCCACATCCAGCGATATCGACGGCAGCGTTGCAGAATACCGCTGGGACTTTGGCGATGGCAGCTCTGCCACGGGGCGGCAGGTGACACATCTCTACACTACGCCAGGCAAGTACTCGGTTAACTTAACCGTGACTGATGATGCCGGTGCTAAGGCCAGTGGCACGGTACGGTACGGGTTGTCGAGGTATTGAGTACCAATGAGGCCCCCTCGGCATCTTTTATTGTCGATGTCGGAACGGGACACAGCCCGTTGATGGTCAATTTTGATGCAAGCCCATCGAGTGACAGCGATGGAAGTATCGCCGGCTATTCATGGCTCTTTGGTGATGGCAGTACTGCCACCGGTCAGCAGGTTAGCCACAGTTACACGAACGTCGGTAATCACTCAGTAACTCTCACGGTTACCGATAATGAAGGGGCGATAGATAACGCCACACCTCAGACTATTTCGGTGTGGATTGCCAATAACGCTCCCACCGCACTCTTCAGTGTCGATACCGATAGTGGAGAGGGACCGTTGACGGTGAACTTCGATGCGTCTGCATCAGGTGATTCCGACGGCACGATCGTCGCCTACGGGTGGGACTTTGGTGATGGCTCCAGTGGCAATGGTCAGACTGTGGCACACAGTTATACGACGCCGGGAGTCTACCTTGCGACGCTGACGGTGCGTGATGATGATGCCGCCACGAAGCTGAGCACGGCACACATTATTCGGGTACTGCCAGCCAATCAGGCACCGACCGCTGCCTTTAGCGTCGATACCGATTCAGGCACCACGCCACTGACGGTCAATTTTGATGCCTCCGGTTCAACTGATACCGATGGCTCCATTGTCTCCTACGCCTGGGACTTTGGTGACGGAGACTCTGGTGTGGGTCAACAGGTCTCCCATACCTACACTTCCGATGGCAGCTATACGGCCACGCTGACGGTCACCGACAATGCTGGCGCTGAGGATAGTGATAGCGATGTCATCGACTCTATTTCGGCAAGCCACTACCCGACGGCCCGATACGATGTCGATGTGGATAGCGGGCCTGCACCGCTGACGGTCAGTTTTGACGCCTCAACCTCATCCGATCCTGACAACGATATCATCAACTATTTTTGGCAGTTTGGTGACGGGGATAACGCCTCGGGCGTGACCACTTCGCACACCTATACCGTTCCAGGCAGCTACGATGTCCAGATGTTGGCAACCGATAGTGCCAGCCAGGGGGATGTGGCTGATGTGCGCACCATCACCGTGCAGGGCCCCAATACACTTCCCACGGCGGCCTTTACGGTCGATGTGAACTCAGGCACCAGCCCAGTAACGGTCAACTTCGATGCCACCACCTCCAGCGATTCTGATGGAAGCGTCGTCGGCTATGGGTGGGATTTTGGTGATGGCTTTCAGGGCAGTGGTGCATCGACCACCCATACCTACTTTGCAGATGGTACCCATACGGCAATCCTGACAGTGACCGATGACCGAGGAGGGCAGCACAGCGTGTCACACGACATCAGCGTTGCCGCCAGTGGTGGTGTGACCTTATCTGGAGTGCTGGGGTTGTCGGGAACGGGAACAGTGGACTCTGATGTAAATGATATCAATGCTGACTATCAGAGCAACAACACAACAGCGACCGCGCAGCTATTAATATCTCCCTCTTCGCTAGGGAATGTCTGGGGATTTGTGAGCAAAACGGCGACAGGTATCGAAGGAGAGCGGTTTACCTACAGTGCGGATGAGGTCGATATCTACAGAGCCTATCTGCCAGTAGGTCAAAGGATATGTTTGACCATCAAAAACCCCGATGATGAGACAGGGTTAGAGAACGCTAACGATCTCGATCTCTATCTCTATTCAGTCGATGATCCAGAATCTCCGGTGGCTACCGCTCTGGGAACCCATAGCAGTGAGACGCTTCACGTTCCGACAGGAGGCGAATATTACATTGTGGTTGCCGCCTACCGTGGTAAAAGCACCTATAAGTTGGCGACATTTATGGATCTCACCTCGGTAGACGAAGTGCAAACGCTGCGCCTCGAAGACGATTTTGTTCCCGGTCAGGTCATTGCAAAGCTGAAAAGTGAGGTGGTGAATCCACCGGGCGCAGGTGCCGATAAAAAGGGTGTGGCGGCGGCCACAGCGATTGAATCTGTCAGCAGCCGTGGCAGTGTCAGCATGATACGTGGCGCTGCAGATCGAGCCTCGCTGTTTTCGGTCAACGATATGGGCCAGAACTCCGCTTCAGGGAAGCTGCAGTCAGCCGCTAGCAGTGACCAGGATGAAAGTGAATACAGCCTGTTGGACGGTCGCTACGGCATCGGTTTAAGTCAGAAGGATCGGGAAGCCTTCGAAACTATTAAAGCGATCAAGCGACTACGTCAGGATAGTCGCATCGACTATGCAGAACCGAACTATATCCAGAAAATGAGCCTCGTACCCGATGATCTGCACTATGAGCAGCAGTGGCACTACCCGGCGATAAACCTTCCCGACACCTGGGATATCACCACCGGCGATGCGTCGGTTATCGTCGCAGTTATTGATAGTGGTGTCTTTATGGCCCATGAAGATCTATCGGGCAATCTACTCTCGACTGGTTACGATTTTATCGTATCAACCTCAATGAGTAATGATGGCGATGGCATCGATCCAGACCCCGACCCCGACGATCCCGGTGATATAGTTATTTCATATAGCGTCTGGCACGGCACCCATGTGGCCGGCACCATCGCGGCGAGTACCAATACCACCACCGGGGTGGCCGGCGTAGCGCCCGATGTGCGGATAATGCCGATCCGGGTACTGGGCGAGGGGGGATCGGGTGCCTCCTATGATGTCGCTCAGGGAATCTTGTATGCGGCAGGCCTGGCAAACGACTCCGCCACGGTTCCGCCGCAGGCGGCCGATATTATCAATCTGAGTCTGGGTGGCGCCTACGTCAACCAAGCATCGAAAGATGCGATCAGTGCGGCCCTGAATGCCGGGGTGATCGTGATTGCCGCAAAGGGCAATGATGGCAGCGATGCTCCACACTACCCATCCGATTACGAAGGTGTGGTCTCTGTGGGAGCTCTCGGTATGGGCGACGAGCAGGCCTACTATTCAAACTATGGCCCCACGCTCGATCTGGTCGCACCGGGAGGGGACAGTAAGATCGATGCCGATAACGATGGCAAGTTTGATAGCACCATCCTCAGCACCTCGGTGGATGTCTCATCCGGTAGCCGTGAGTCGGGGTATGACCATAAACAGGGCACCTCCATGGCAACGCCCCATGTTGCCGGTGTTATTGCCCTGATGAAATCGGTCTACTCTGAACTGACGCCCACGCTACTCACTGCGCTGATCGAAAATGGTGCGATCACGACCGACCTGAGCGGGGATGGTGCGGCTGTGCGCAATGACACCTATGGCTACGGGAAGATCGATGCACTCAAGGCGGTGCAGCAGGCACAGGCAATTGCTGGTGGTGCGACACCACCCGTGCATGACGAGGTCGGTATCATCTACGAAATCGACAATATGGTTCTCTCTAGCTCTCAAACCATCTCGATCGTGAAGTGGAGTGGCACATTCACTGTCGACTCGATAACGCTCAACTACCCCTGGGCCACGCTGACCCCCACGGCCGTCGATGGTGAAGGCTTCGGTGACTACCAGCTCGATATCGACCGCGATCAATTTGGTGACGGTCTCTACCTGCTCGATATTACATTTGTAATGAGCAATGGCGATCAATATGTCACACGGATCAATGTGACCGACAGAGTTTCTACTTTAGATGAGAGAGATGTCGGCAATGTTTATATGGTGCTGGTGGATGAATCAACGCTGAATGTGGTCAAGCAAATACGCATGAATCTCGATGTGGCGCTATTTGAACCAGAGGTGCCGTTTAGCATGAGTAACGTCCCAGATGGAACCTATCTACTCTATGCAGGAACCGATTTTGATGGCGACCGGTTGCTGGAGGATGACGAGTATTTTGGTAGGGGTTTTTATGATCATGATGATGACATCTTCACCTCAGATATCAGCCCTATTGTTGTAAACAGTGCCGATATCGATAGCGTTTCGATCTATGTGGGTAGTACCAGTGCCGATCCCGTTGGTCTGATTGATTGAGCTGAGGATTTTACACGCCTCTAACCGCTGTTACGGTTGGTTCTGATGCTGGATGCCAATCTCAGGGCGTGGTGTGGAGACTGGTGAGGAGTGTTTTGCGATCCATGCTGTTGAATTGTCTTGCCATCTCTACTCGACGCAGTGGTTAGTGCTGAAATAATCTGATGTTTGTCTGGTGTTTAACCGATCGATTATCTGTCTCGCCCAAGAGGGGCTGTGCCTTCATGTCTTGTGTACGCGCTCCATCGCGAATGTTGTTCCTGCTTTTCATTTTGTTTCTACAAGCAGTGACTCAGGTTGATGTGCTAGCCGCTGACAAGGTGACGCTGGAGTTGAAGTGGTATCACCAGTTTCAATTTGCAGGCTACTATGCGGCACAGGAGAAGGGGTTCTTCGCGCAGGAGTCTCTGGAGGTCGAGATTAATGAACGCAATCCATCAACCTCTCCGGAATGGGTCGTATGGCTGGTGAGCGGCTCGATTTTACTGCTGCTGGTAGCGTTTGGGCTTGTGTTGGTGGTTCGACAGCTGAGGGCGCTGGTCGAGAAGCGAGCGGATGAGCTCAAGCAGGCGCATAACAAACTACAGCGCTATATCGATATTCTGGACCGCTATATCATCACCTCGAGTACTGATCTCAACGGTCGTTTTACATACGCCTCAGAGGCGTTTAGCCAAATTTCGAAATACTCCACTCAGGAGTTGTTAACACAACCACACAATCGCTGACCGCCATGGATAGCGAAGCGAAGGCGGTTAGTCCGCGATAGTCGACGCCGTCTGCATATTCGTAGTTGAGAGCGCGAGCGAACGACGAAGA
>NZ_MPRL01000050.1:0-59508 GCF_002020875.1 Solemya pervernicosa gill symbiont
GTCGTTCGCTCTCGCTCTCAACTACGAATAGGCAGACGGCGTCGACTATCGCGGACTAACCGCCTTCGCTTCGCTATCCATGGCGGTCAGCGGAGGAGACGCGCAAGCTGCTTCTGAACCGCTGGCTCCATCTGGAGAACGCCGGCTTTGCCAAACTACTGATCGCCTTCATGGCCTATATTGCCTTGACCGGCATCTATCTTTATCTGGATACGGCAACCCTGTTTAACTGGAAAGCGTTCGGCCTCGCCATCTCAGCACTCACCTTGATCGTCGTGCTCTGGGCAGGATTCTGGGCACTGATTGGGCGTCTCTTCCGCCATCAGGCGCACTTCAAGGGACAATTACTAGCGACACTCCTCGCCTTTGGCCTCTCTTCCCTAATAGAACCACTCAGCGACTATTTCGACTATTTCAGCAGCAGTACGCTTGTTGGCACCATCTCGGAGCACCTCGTCTCACTGCTCTACCTGACCCTGCTGCTGAAACTCAACCTTCTGCTTGCCACCAATGTGAAGCGCACTACACAGGCGGCATTTGTCGGTGCGCTCTCCATCGTGCTCCTGTCCTATCTATATACTTCGGCCGAGCAACCCGAGTTCAGCACCCAGCCGAGCTATTCGGCGACGATCAAGCCGCCCTACGCCAAGCTGGGTAGAGATATCGAGATGGAGAGCCATCTGGATGCGCTCTCATCAATGATCGATACGATCGAGTAGCGCCTTAGCGCCACAACACGCGGGAGAAGATCGCCTTGATGTAGGCACTCTCGGGGATTGCCGGGTGGACCGGGTGATCGGGGCCCTGATGGCCCTGCTCGAGCACTTGCAGGGTACGATCGAGGTGGACCGAGGACTGCAGCATCAGATCCTGCAGTTTTTGATGGGGCAGATGGTGCGAGCAGGATGCAGAGACGAGGATGCCGTCTTTCTGTAGTACCTGCATACCGAGCTGATTGAGACGCCGATACCCCTCTACACCCTGTTTGAAATCCTTTTTCCGTTTGATGAATGCGGGCGGATCGAGGATGACTACATCGAACTTCTCGTGATCGAGACGCAGTGATTTGAGCGCCTCGAAGGCATCGCCCTCAACGCCGACAAACTTGTCAGCGACACCGTTAAGCTCGGCATTGTGGTGCGCCATATCGAGTGCGCTCTCGGAGCTATCGACGCAGGCCACCTCGCTTGCGCCGAAGGCGGCCGCCTGCACACCCCACCCACCGACATAACTGAAGACATCGAGCACGCGTTTGCCCTGCACATAGGGAGCGAGTCGTGCGCGGTTCATACGGTGGTCGTAGAACCAGCCGGTCTTCTGCCCGCCGATGATCGGTGCCTCGAACTGCACGCCGTTCTCCTCTAGTGCGACCGTCTCCGGCACCTCACCCAAGGCGGGTTCAACATAGCTATCGAGCCCTTCGAGCTTGCGAATCGAACTGTCGTTACGCCACAGCACCGCCGTCGGCTTGAGTACCTTCTCCAGTGCAGCGAGCAGTGCATCCTTCATCCGCTCCATTCCGGCGGTGGTGATCTGTACCACCAGCACATCACCAAAGCGGTCTACCACCACACCCGGCAGACCATCGCTCTCGCCAAAAATCAATCGATAACAGGGTTTATCGAACAGCGTCTCTCTTAGAGAGAGGGCCACCTTGATGCGGTGCACCAGCAGTGAATCGGAGAGCGGGTGTTTACGATCACGACTCACCAAACGTGCCGTGATCAGCGAGTTGGGATTGGCGTAACCGGTGCCAATCACCTTGCCGCTATGGCCCTGAATCTCAACCGGCTGACCCGCCTCGAAACCACTCAGTGGTGTCTGCGCTGTATCGATCTCATTACTGAAGACCCAAAGGTGTCCGGCACGCAGACGACGCTCCTCATTCTTTTTCAGACGCAATGGTGCAAACGTTTCACTCATAACCACTCACCCTTTTTAATTCTGATTGCACCACCCGCGCGCTGATGAAGCGTGCGCAGATAGGGGATAAATCGCACCACTAACCAACCCAGCACAAAACCGTAACTCACACCCAGCAGCAGACCCACACCGACCTGACTCGGATAGTGCTTGGCGAGATAGATACGGGAGATCGCAACCAGTAGCGAAACCCCGATCAGGGCCGTTCGCCAACCCCAGCCGCGCAGGAAGAAACTCATGAAGAGCGCCATCGCAAAGAAGTTGAAGGTGTGGTTAGAGGGCAATCCCTTGGTGCTGTGCTCACAACGCTTAACTACTTCGCTGCCCCCCGGCTTGCGCAACTCGGCTGAGAGCTCATAACAGGGACGCGGTTCGGCGAAGTGGTTCTTTAATACATTGCCGATGCGATCACTACCGATCACCACCAGCACCATCGTCAGCCACAGCAACAGACCGCGACTACCAAATTTCCACAGCGAGATAACCAGCAGCAGACCGACCAGCGGTAGCGAGAAGGTTTTACGATCGGAGATCCAGCTAAAGAAGAGATCGAGCCAGGGATGTGCCCAGCCCTGATTGATCCAGAGCAGCAGCTGGTCGTCGAGGCCGCTCACCGTTCAGCCGCCCAGGCGGCAAGCAGTCTATCGGACCGATAGAGAGCGACTCCACCGGTGTGATAATCACGCACGAACTCCGCCCCCTCAAGTGACTCAGGCCACTTATCGTCGTAGACCACGGCCCACCCCTCTGGATTATTGGCAACCCACGTCCTCAGCTGACGCCGTTTGAAGATCGCCAGCGGCTGTTCGAGTCGACCAAGAAAATGGTACTGGCCGTGGTACTCATCGAGGTGTGCGATCGCAACACCCTGTTTCTGCAGCTCACCGAGTCGCTCGGCCATAGAGTGCAGATCGTAGGCGGGTCGTGCAGCACCCAGCACGGCGATATTGATCACCACCACCATAACGATCGACCCCGCCATCAGCGCCACCATGCGCGGCGCCAGTGAATCCGGGTTAAACCAGGCGAGTGCCAGACCGACAACCACCAGCAGCGCCCCCCACCCGGTTTCGATCGAACCGCTCCAGTTGGGTAGCTCTCTGCCCTCTACCAGCTGCGGCAGTATCAGCAGCACCACACCAGCAGCCGCAAGCAGCAGCCCAGGCAGCCAGAGATCACGCCACAACGATCCCTGCTCAGAGAGCAGGCGTGCCGCGAGCAGCGCGATGGCAGGAAAGAGCGGCAATAGATAGTGGACCTGCTTACCGCTGATCAACGATAACGCCAGATAGAGCGGTACGATCCAGCTCAATACAAAACGAATCCCCGACTCACCCATCACACCCGGTAGACGTTTGAAACTGCGCCACAGCGTCGGCCAGAGCAGCCAGGGGAAGAGCAGAATCGGTAGGTAAGGCAAATACCAGAAGAAGCCACGACGGTGCGCAAAGGAGTTGACCATGCGTTTGGCCGTCTGCCCCCAGAAGATCGCATCGGCGTAGGCCTCACCACCCGCAATCGCAGCGGGAATCGCCCACGCAAGCGCAATGGCAGCCCCACCGAGCACCGAGGCGAAGATCGCCAGATACCAGCGCGGCAGACTGACGATGCGGCCCGCGCCCATCCACCACGGTGCCAGTAGCGCAGTCGGTAGGGTCAGCAGCAGAATCACCGGTCCCTTGGCCAACACACCCAGACCGATGGCAACGGCCAGAATGAGCCAGCCACGCAGGCCACCACGCTGCCAGGCGTCGATCACACCACTCAGGCCGAGCAGGGTGAAGAAGACCATCATCATGTCGAACATGGTGGCGGTGGTGTAGAAGGCCCAGAAGAGTGAACCGAGCAGCATCAGTGGTGCGAGTTGAGCCACCACCTCGCGCTCGGGCCAAAGGCGACGCGCGATATGTATGGTTAGAAAGAGTGACCCGAGACCAAACAGCGGTGGCACCAGTCGCGGCCACCACTCGTTCACACCGAAGATCGACCAGCCGAGATTGAAGAGCCAGAAGAGCAGCGGCGGTTTGTGGCTATAGGTCTCGCCATTGAGGTGCGGCACCAGATAGTCGCCACGCAGCCACATCTCCCAGGCAACCGTCACATAGCGCGTCTCATCAATCGGTGCATAGCTGCGCGACAGCAGTGAGACGATCATCAGCAGTAGCCAGCCGCCAAGCAGCAGCCAGGGTGTTGAGATCCGCAGCCTCATTGAAGTGAGCTCGCTCATCTACGCCTTCTGCTGCTCTTCAACAGCCTGTTCCTCACCCAGTTCCCGATCGATCTCACGATCGAGGCTACGACCGTGACGGAAGCGTCGGTAGAGATAGGCGCCGAGCACTCCAGAGATAACAAACAGGGCGATAGCGAGACCGATACGCAGCACGGGATCAACCTCAATACCACTTCCAGCCAGCGCGAACACCGCCGTCTGTGGGATGTAACCGAGCGCCGAACCGGCGATGAAGGCAAAGGCGGGTACATGGGTCACACCCGCTGCCAGATTGGTCGCGAGGTTACTACCGATCGGCAGCAGCCGAATCAGTACCGTCATTGAGAAGGTGTGGCCACTAAGAAAATCATTAACGCGGCGAATGCGTCGTTCGAAACGCGCCATCACCAGCGCCCGTCCGAAGAGTCGCGAGTAGTAGAAGGCGATCACACAACCGAGGCTAGCCGCAATCAGTGCAGCGAGAGTTCCGAAAAGGAAACCGAAGGCGTAACCACCGAGAAAACCGATCAGCTGACGCGGTAGACCAACAGCGGTGGCGAGTGCACCGATGGCAATAAAGATCAGCTCACCGTCGAGCCCCTTGCCGCGGATCTCACTATCGATCCAGCCCTTATCGAGCAGACTGCCGAGTTGAGTCACCTCAAACAGATAGCCCAGCGCGACCAGTGAGCCAATCAGCAGTAGGCCACGCAGCAGTATTCGGGGGTTCATGCAATGCGGCCCAGCAGTACTACTGCCCGCCCGACTCCCGAGGCTGTTCAACCACTTCGGGCAGCTTGGCGCGTTTGAGCAGCCAGCGCACACCGAACAGATCAACCAGACCGACCCAGAGGCGGTTGTGCAGACCGTACTTGGAGGTGCCCATGGTACGTGGACGATGGTTCACCTTGACCGTATCGATCACGCCACCGTTGCGGATGATCAACGCCGGCAGAAAGCGGTGCATGTGGTTGAAGTAGGGAAGTTCCAAAAACGCCTGACGGGAGAAGACCTTCAGGCCACAACCGCTATCGGGGGTGCTGTCGCGCAGCATTGAGGAGCGCACCTTGTTGGCGACCCGCGAGGAGAGTTTGCGCAGCCAGTTATCCTGACGCTTGTGACGCCAACCGGCGACCATCTGCAGATTGGCCGGGGCATTGTCGCCCTGAATTACCGCGAACATGGCCGGTATGTCGGCCGGGTCGTTCTGTCCATCACCATCGAGGGTAGCGATCCAGTCGGCCTGTGCAACACGCACACCACTGCGCACGCTGGTACTCTGTCCACAGTTGACCACGTGCCGCAGCACGCGCAGCTGCGGCAGCTCTGCCATCATCTGCTGCAGACGCTGAGGGGTCTCATCGTCACTGCCATCATCGATGTAGATGATCTCGTACTCGATCTTTCCCTGCAGGGCGTCTCGAATTTCCTCGATCAAAGGGCGGATATTGTCGGCCTCATTACGGACCGGAACGACTACCGATAAGTCCATGATTCTTTAGGTTTCTCTGCGGGTGAGCCAATAGTAGCCGGCTATTATCGCAGGATTGCATACCATTTTCCTCATTAATTGGTTACCCCTCAAAAGCAACAGATTTCACATGGACAAGCGCCGTTATCGCTCTGCTATAGTTAGCCGTCCATAACCAGTCAGGACAGCGGAGAGAACTGCGCAATGAGCAGCTCGCAAAACGCACTCACCAGCGAAACCAGCCCCTACCTTTTGCAACACGCGGATAACCCGGTGCAGTGGTATCCCTGGGGTGAAGAGGCGTTGCAGCTGGCGCATGAGACGGGCAAACCGATCCTGCTCTCAATTGGCTACTCCGCCTGCCATTGGTGCCATGTGATGGCACACGAATCGTTTGAACACGACGATACCGCCGCCCTCCGGGGAGTCGCTATTTTTGCGAAAGTTTGTTTTGGGCATCCAAGCCCAAGCAAACAGCAAAAACTTCACGCGACCGTTTATGCCTGCGGCGCCCCGACAGCGGATGAATGAGCGTTTTATCAACATCAAGGTCGACCGTGAAGAGCGCCCCGACCTCGACAAGATCTATCAGACCGCCCACCAGCTGCTGACCAATCGTCCCGGCGGCTGGCCACTAACGATGTTTCTCACCCACGATGCTCAGGTGCCCTTCTTTGGTGGCACTTACTTCCCACGTGAGCCGCGCTATGGCATGCCATCCTTTGCCGACATTCTCAATCAGGTAGCCGATTTCTATCGTGACAACCGCAGCGATATCGACAAACAGAACACACCACTGCTCGATGCACTGGAGAAAATTAATACCCCGCACCTCTACAGCAGTGGCAGCAATGAGATCACCATCGAGACCCTCGACCAGGCCTATCGTGAGCTAAAAAAGAGCATTGAGCCGGAACATGGTGGCTTTGGTCGCGCCCCTAAATTCCCCCACTGCACCAGCCTTGAGCGGCTTCTGCGCCACTGGTCGGCCACTGGTGATAATGAGGCACTGGAGAGCGCTACTTTCACCCTGCGCAAAATGGCACTCGGCGGTCTCTTCGACCATCTCGGCGGGGGCTTCTGCCGCTACTCGGTCGATAACCAGTGGATGATTCCCCACTTCGAAAAGATGCTCTACGACAATGGCCCACTACTGAGCATCTACAGCGAGGCGTGGCAGATCACCCACGAGCCGCTGTTTCGCCGCACCGCTGAAGAGACCGCGCGTTGGGTGATCCGGGAGATGCAGTCCCCCGAAGGTGGCTACTTCTCCACCCTTGATGCCGACTCCGAAGGGCACGAAGGGATCTTCTACGTCTGGCACCCAGAGACGATCAAGGAGGTACTCGAGACCGAACAGTATGAGCTCTTCTCCCGCCACTTCGGGCTCGATCGCAAGGCCAATTTTGAGGGGAGTTGGCATCTACACTGCTACGCCGATGATGAAACCCTGTCGAAAGAGTTCATGCTCGATATCGACTCAGTACGGCAACAACTCGATGGTGCTCGCGAGACACTCTTTAGACTTCGCGAACACCGCGTTCATCCCGGGCGCGACGAGAAGGTACTCACCGCCTGGAACGGCCTGATGATCAAGGGCATGGCGGTTGCCGGTCGCATCTTCGATAACAGCGCCTTCATCGATTCAGCCGAACGGGCGCTCAACTTCATTCGCCACAACCTGTGGAAAGATGGCCGCCTCTTTGCCAGCCACAAGGATGGACAGGCGCGCCTGATGGGCTATCTCGACGACTACGCCTTCCTGCTCGACGCGTTACTCGAGTTGTTACAGGTACGCTGGTCACGCAACGATCTCGACTTCGCCATCGCGCTGGCCGATGTCTTGCTGGAACACTTTGAAGATAAAGAAAATGGTGGTTTCTTCTTTACCGCTGACGATCACGAGGCGTTGATCCAGCGCCCCAAACCACTCGGTGATGAGTCGACTCCGGCCGGCAACGGTATCGCCGCCTACGCCCTAAATCGTCTTGGCCAGCTACTGGGGGAAGAGCGCTACCTGAACGCCGCCAGACGTACCCTCGATGCCGCCGCGCCGATGATCAGCGAGATGCCACATCGCCACAACGCACTGCTGCTCGATGTTGAGTCTTCGGTCTACCCCTCGCAGATGTTGGTTCTTCGTGGCAACGAGGAGGAGCTCCGCTCATGGCAGCAGCTGGTGGCACGACAATACTCGCCACGTCGCCTCGCCTTCCCTATCCCCTCCGACGAGACGAATCTTCCCGGCGCACTCGCCGAACGTACCCTGCGCGGCGATTTCACCGCTTACCTTTGCAGTGGCAACGCCTGCTCCTCACCGATCACTGCCAAGGGCGCGCTGGCCACACTCAAACAGCAGCTCGACACCCCTGACTAGCCAACACCCCTCAACTGACACAGATCAAGCATTAAACCACTAAAAGTATGGTAATTTGAGCGCCAATTTATGCGCTACAGTTTTCCTATTAGCGCACAGCGGCTGACGGGAGCGTGGCGCATCAATGCAAGCACTAAAGACCATCAAGGGATTCATCCTCGCTGCGGCACTACTCGTCTCGCTGATTCTGCTGGTCGGGCTCTATTTCACCACCAGCCACGCCTATAGCAGTGCCGTTCGCGATAACGCCATCTCCAGCTCCGAGTCACTGGCGCGCAACACCTTCAATGCGATGTACCAGATCATGCGTCAGGGCTGGTCGCGAGCGCAGCTGGAGGAGTTCATCGCCTCTCTTGAGCAGACCTCGAGCAAAACCAGCCACACCACCACCATCTATCGCGGCGAACTGGTCAACCATCTGTTTGGCTCCATCGGAAGCCAACCGGGCGACACGATGATTAACGAGACCTTTAGCAGCGGGCAGGCGGTCTCCATCGTCAGTGACACCTCCATCCGATACAGCTACCCACTGACGGCCAAGGATGAATGTCTGCAGTGCCACACCAATGCCAAGACGGGCAATATTCTCGGCGTGATTGAGGTTCGTCAGGATCTGACACCACTGCTCTCAAAGGCCGAGAGCCAGCTGCTGGCACCACTGGCGCTGATCGCCCCCATTCCCTTCATCATGGCGCTGCTGGTCGCCTTTATGCTCAACAAGCGGATCAACCGCTCACTGGCCATCCTCGATACCAATATCGATCAGGTCAACCGCGTCTCGGACCTGAAGAACATCGATCTCAACGAGGTCGATCTCGGTTTCACTGAACTCAACAACATCTTCCATAAAGTCGCAATGCTCGGTACCAAGCTAAAATCGGTCGCCGTCGACAAGGAGCTGCTTGAGTTTGAGATCCGACTGCTGGAGAAGTTTGTCATCACCTCCGATGTAGTGCGTGACTGGCGCGAGTATGTCAGCACCATGCTTGGTGAGATCAATCGCGTCATCGATGCCTACACCCTCTTCTCCATCTTCAAGGTCGATGATGAGCTGTTCGATCTGGAGATATTCTGGATCTCACCCCCCTCAGAACGGACCCGCGACTCAATGGAACGCGCGGTGAAGAAGGCGCTGGAAAACCACCCCAGCTTCTCCTCATTCCCCAGCCTGGTGATTAACCACAACATCTCCGATCCTGCTGGTGAGATCATTGAACTCGACAACGACCAGATCGAGCTGCAGACCAAATCACTATTTGTCGACACCCCCAAGATCGGCGGCATCGTCGGTATCGGTGTGCAGTCGGGACTGGGCGATGATGAGGTACGAATACTGGTAATGGAGAGCATTCTCTCCACCCTGCTCAACGTGGTGGGTTCGGTTAAGGCAATCTACAAATACACCAAGGACCTTGAATACTACGCCACCCGTGACCCGCTCACCGATCTCTATAACCAGCGCATCTTCTGGGAGCTGCTCGGCTATGAGATCAATCGCGCCGAGCGCCACGACTACGCCTTCAGCCTGTTAGTCATCGACCTCGACAACTTCAAGTCGGTCAACGACAGTTACGGCCACAGCTTTGGCGATCGCTTCCTGCAGGAGTTTGCCTCCGCCATTGACGATGCGATGCGAAACGGTGACGTGCTGGCGCGTTACGGTGGTGATGAGTTTGTCGTATTGCTACCTGAAAGTGATCAGGAGCACGCCCTACCCGTGTGCGAACGCATCTTGCAGAACGCCAACCGTCTCACCCTCGAGGCCCCCGATGGCAGCGCGGCCAAGGCGACCGTTTCCATTGGTCTGGCCACCTACCCAGCCCACGCTACCGAAGGGAAAGATCTCTTCATGTTCGCTGATAACATGATGTACAAGGCGAAGACCGAGGGCAAAAACCGCATCGGTGTTCCTACCGATCAGGATGTGGTGGAGGTCTTTAAAAAGATTGGCGAGAAGAGCCAGATCATCAACGATGCGATTCAGCAGAAACGCATCATCCCCTTCTTCCAGCCGATCTATAACGTACAGGAAGATCGTGTCGATGCCTTTGAGGTGCTAAGCCGTATCCAGCTCGAAGACGAGACAATCATGGGTGCCTTCGAGTTCATCGAGATCGCTGAGCGCATGGGTGTGATCCATATGCTCGACATCATCGTGATCGAGAAGGCGTTCGCCAAACTGCAGGAGAGTGGCTACGGCGGCAAGCTGTTTATTAACCTCTCGCCACGCGCGCTGGTACTGAGCGACTTTATCCCCGAGATTCGTCGTCTGACCGAAAAGTACAACATTGAGCATGATCGTATCGTCTTCGAGATCACCGAACGCGACACGGTGAAAAACATGAGCCTGCTGGAGAAATTCGTTAACGAGCTGAAGAGCGATGGCTACCAGCTGGCAATCGACGACTTCGGCTCCGGCTTCTCCAGCTTCCACTATCTGAAGCGTTTCCCGATCGACTTTGTGAAGATCGAAGGAGACTTCGTTGCCAACATGTTAAATGATCCTCGCGACCTGGCGCTGGTCCACTCAATCTCTGCACTGGCGGGGGACCTCAACCTCTACTCAATTGCTGAATTTGTCGAGGATGCCGAAGTGCTGGATGAGGTACGCAAAGCGGGCATTACCTATGCGCAGGGTTATCACATCGGCAAACCATCACCGGAGATGGTAACCACCATCGGTACCATTGCTCACAGCTGATCAGTTGTTCGAAATATCCTGACAGTAGACCACCAATAAAAACGGGCTCCGAAGAGCCCGTTTTTGTGTCAACGATCGCGCCTAGAAGCTACTGGAGAACTCCTTGGCATAGAGCGCCTTGAACTCATCAATCGTGAAGCGGTGGTTCTGGGTTCCGTGATGAGAGATCTTGATCGCCCCCATTAGCGAAGCGATACGTCCGGTAGTCTCCCAGTCGAGGTCGTTCATCAGACCATAGAGCAGACCGGCACGATAGGCATCACCACATCCGGTTGGATCACTGATCGCTGACGCGGTGGCGGCGGGGATCTCCAGACGTTTCTCAGCGGTGTAGATATGCGAACCCTCACCACCACGGGTAATGATCAGCGCTTCTACCCGCTCGGCGATCTCATGTGGCGACTTGCCGGTACGATCCTCCAGCAGCTGTGCCTCATAGTCATTGACCGTCACCCACGTCGCCTGATCGACAAACTTGAGCAGATCCTCGCCGTCAAACATCGGTAGGCCCTGGCCCGGATCGAAGATAAAGGGAACACCCGCCTCTACAAACTGCTGCGCGTGCTCGATCATGCCGTCGCGACCATCGGGGGCGACGATACCGATGGTGACACCCTCGGTATCTGCAACACTGTTCTCGTGGGCGAAGCTCATCGCGCCGGGGTGGAAGGCGGTGATCTGGTTGTCGTCCTGATCGGTGGTGATGAACGCCTGCGCGGTGTAGGTATTCTCCAGCACCCGCATATGGGTGGTGTCGATACCGCAATCCTCCAGCCACTCACCATAGGGATCGAAATCGCGTCCTACCGTTGCCATCGGCAGTGGATCACCACCGAGCAGCTTCAGGTTGTAGGCGATGTTACCGGCACAGCCGCCATACTCACGGCGCATATCGGGCACCAGGAAGGAGATGTTCAGCATGTGAACCTTGTCGGGCAGGATGTGATTCTTGAACTGGTCGTGGAAGACCATGATGGTATCGAATGCGATCGAGCCGCAGATCAGTGCTGACATGGAGCGGTTCCTTGTTGTTGTCAAAGTGGAAGAGGGACAACTTACCCGCAGCACGAGAGCAACACAAGGGAGCGTTTAGGTAGGTGCGGCGCGCCCGCCGCGAACTGTCACTGCCTGTAAACCGCCCTGAAAACCGTATGAATTTAATCGGCACCTTCGCAGAAGCCACCCATAGCCACGCATCCGTCTGTTCGCAGCGGGGAGGCCGCTCCTACAGAGTCAACCGTTTCCGTTAGTGGAACTCGATTTCACTGGCGACCAGGGCACCAAAGGCATCGAATTCACCCTCGACCGTTACCAAAACCCCAGCAGAGAGATCACTCAGATCACCATTCTCATATTCCGGCGAATCGCTGATATCGACCAGCTGACCATTCACCTCGATCTGCTCAGAGTTGATGATGGTGTTGATGACACCTTCGAGTTCATACTCTTCGCCATCATCACCGTCATGGCCCCACTCACCATCCTCATCCTCGAGCTCAACCTCATCTGCATCCATCACACCACCAACAATTGCTGATTCGCTCTCGACCTCGACATAGAGACCATTGGTGAGCGGCGTCGCTCCCAGCTCACTCAGATCCGCACTGCTGTAGTCGATGATCAGTGCGCCAATCTCAAAAGTCTCAGCACCTGTATTGAGATTGTCTACGACACCTTTCAACTCAAGCTCCTCACCTGTCCAGGCACCCGCTTTAACCTCAACCCGAGTCGCGACAATGTTGCCCTGCCCATCGGAGAATCCACTGACCTCTACCACGGCATTGACCGGTATATCGGCAAGTGATGCGATGGAAGCACCGCTATCATCTTCAAAACAGGTTGAGGCAGTGACTGTTACCGTCTGTGACATTACCGTCAGAGTATTGCTGGCCGCCACATTATTGGCATCAACCGTCCCCTCCATCTCATCAGCAAATCTGACGACATCGGCGGTGCCGCTGACACCATCGGCATTAACCGTTCCGACGACCGTTACGACCATGCACTCATCGAGATGATCCTGATCATCTCCAAACTCCTCTGTCCCTTCGACGAAGATTGAGGCCGAATCGGTTTCAAACTCGATACCATTCACCCAGATCGATCCAAATGCCGTGATCTGCCCTGAGGTGGTGATGCCGGTACCACCGATACCACCTTCGGCGACGTTGGTCGAGCCGCCGGAATTGCACGCGCTCAGCACCGTCACCAGTGCGATCGCGAGCAGATATGAGATATGTCGTATAGCCATCATTACTATTCCTCTTCGGAAAGATCCTCTTCGAAGTAGTAGATGGCGTAACCAGCACGCATACGCCCCTCTCCCTCCGCCTCACTATTCATGTCGCGATCGTGGGCTACCAGGAAGCGGTTCACACTTTCCAGCAGATTCTGAGCTCGCTTGTCACCCAACTTGCGTAGTTTTGGAATCACATCGCGTGGCAGGTTGTCGTAGGCGACCTTGCGTTGGAAGCGCAGCTCGCCACCGCTATTTTGCAGATTGTGATCGATGGTTGTTACCAGATCGGCCGCATCGCTACCGAGAATAAAGAGTTTGCCCGCCTCATCACCGTGCGGTGTATAGGCGCGCACCTTGAGATGTACACGTCCCTCACCATCACGCGCCACCGCCCCGACACGCTCCATCTCATCGAAGACCGAACGCACCGGCATGTCGCCACTATACTGTTTTACCAGTTCGCTGAAACTCGCCTGTCCGCCTTCGAAGTCGAGCACTCTTGGCTCCTCCTCGCTGGAGAAACGCTCATCGGTCATCCAGCCACTGATAACGCGCGCGGCCCGGTTATGTTTATGTTTCGCCAGATGGTCACTCGGGGCGTCGAGCTTCTGAATACGTGCAACCTCCTTGCGCGACAACCCAGTCAGTATTGATATGCGAGAAACGGTCTGTTTTTTACCCGGCAGGACGAAGTCCCTCTCCGCCACGTCGATATAGACCTGCTTGGATAGATCGGTGAACTCGCCGTAGGAGATACCGTTGCGTAGCAGAATACGCACCAGCGGGCGTAACAGCCTGAGAACTGCCGCCGTTAACGCCTTGTGAAGATCAACGCTCATTTGGGCATTCTATCCCATATCAACGCCACACAATAGAACAGGGCGCGATCACTTCTGACCACGCCCTGACTCTTCCGCAAGGAGAATTTAGTCGTCAATCTCACCTTCGGTTGCGGTCAATACGCCGGCATCGTAACTACCTTCGACCTCAACAAGGTCACCTACGATAGGTGAGAACCCACCCACACCCGAGATGTCGACCGTGATACCGGCCACCACGATATAGGGCGCATCGACCGCCGTAACCTCACCCTCCACCTCGGACTCACCATCATCCTCGACACGTTCGATCTTGGTAGCGACAAAAATCTCCTCACTCGCGTTCCAGTAGAGATCCATCTCGACCATATCGCCCGTGCCTTCAAGTTCGCTGACGATCATATCCAGATTGAAGAGGTGCTCTTCGTCGCGCTCATCGACAAACACGGTATTACTCTCCACCAGCACCGTGATATCCATCACCATGATCGCCGAACCCGCCCCTGCATCGACCGCTTCAACAACGCCCTTGATCTCGGTCTCACCATCCTCATCTTCCTCTTCGAGACCCACCTCTGCTGCGAGCAACATGCCATCGGCATTGAGCTCGCCCTCGACCTCAACAGTGACACCGGCGACCAGATCGGCAAAGGTAAAACCGTCTTCAAACACGGTCGCACCACTGATCTCTACCAACTGACCGTTAACCCGGAACTGCTCTGGATCACCCTCATTGGTACCCTCGGTGATGACACCGCGAATCTCTACCTCATCACCATCTTCACCGTCAAAATCCATATCACCATCATCTTCAATCTCGATCTCACTGGCGATTAGCTCACTGCTGCCGTTAAAGCCATCTTCGCTCTTCACCTCGACATAGAGGCCGTCAGCCAAGGTTGTCGAGGGCAGTGTGGCAGTGGCGTAATTCACCACCTGAGTACCGATGGAGAAGGTTGTGGCACCAGCATCGAGTGAGGTGATAATGCCTTTGATCTCGAGCTCACTATCACCGATATTCCAATCGTCATCCTTCACCTCCACGCGGGTTGCATAGATCACACCGCTACCATCGGAGTAACCACTCACCTCCACCGAGACGGTCGAATCACCAGGGATATCCTCAAGTGTCGCGAAGCCGGAGTCGTTGGCATCATAGACCAGACGGGAGTCGGTGATATTGACCGTCATACCCATCACTGTCAGCGTGCCACTTGCCGCCACATTATTGGCCTGAACCAGCCCTTCCAGCTCATCGTCATACTCGATGCTCTCCGCCTCACCGCTCTCATTGACCTCAAGCGTGACCACCATGCCCTGAGCCAGCGCGGTGTCATCACCCACCGGAGCATCATCCATAGTGATAGTGGATCCTGTAGTGGGATAGCGCACGCCATTCACGTAGACGCTACCAAAGCCGGTAATCACACCCGACACCGTGGTGGTAGCCCCACCACTGGCTGCGGTTCCCGATGAGCTGCCGCCACCGCAGGCGGTCAATCCGAGTAGTGCCGTCATTACGGCTGCGCTAAGCGCTGCATTACGTGGTTTCATATCCCTTCCCCCTGGTATTGCGATTTATTGCCTGCCAATGTGAGCGCCTACCTAGCCGCCTAATTGGGATTATTTTCCCATATAGATAACAAATCAAGGGAGCATGTGCAAATCTGTGACCGTGTCGAGGTTTCCTCAAATCAAAGAATTTGGCCTTGAGGGACAGAGCGATTGATTAAATTCTCGCCAGAAACGGCGATGGAAATAGAGAATCGCACGGGAGAGAGCCTCACCCGAACGCGAGTTATGCAGCGAAACGCTCCAACAGGAAGAGCAACCAGATCACAGCCACATTGATAAGCGCGATCATCACCGCCGCAGAGCCAATATCCTTGGCGCGCCCCGAGAGCTCGTGACGCTCCGTACCGGTACGATCAACCACCGCCTCAATGGCGGAGTTGACCAGCTCAACGATCCAGACCAGCAGCAGCGAGCCGACCAGCACACTGCGCTCCAGCGCGGTGGTACCGAGCCAGAGAGCAACAGGGATCAAAACAATGGAGGCGATCAGCTCTTGACGAAAAGCGGCCTCATTCTGCCAGGCGGCACGCAGTCCCTGGGCCGAATAGCGACTGGCATTGATCAGTCGTCGCCACCCCTGTCCGGTCCCGCCCGCCATCGATCAGCTCTCGCTGGCCGGTTTCCAGGCGAGGTCGAGCTCGCGAGCCGCACGCACCTCATCGAGACGCCGAACCGGCAGGGTGTGGGGCGCCTCTTTAAGGGTATCGATATTCTGCTGTGCCTCTTCACGGATCGTAGTCATCGCCGCAATGAAACCATCGACCGCCTCCTTCGACTCCGACTCGGTCGGTTCGATCAGCAGACACTCCGGAACTAGTAGTGGGAAGTAGGTCGTCGGCGCATGGAAGCCGTGATCGAGCAACCGCTTGGCAAAATCCATCGCCGTGGCGTTGAGCTCCTTCGCCTCCTTGCGCAGGGTGATGATAAACTCGTGTGTGGCACGACGATCGGGAAAGGCGAGTTCAAAACCGGCCTCGCTCAGCTTAGCCAGCATATAGTTGGCATTGAGCGTGGCGTACTCGGCCACCCGCTCCATCCCCTCGCGCCCGACCATGCGCGCGTAGACGTAGGCACGCAGCAGCACACCCACATTACCCATAAAGGCAGAGAGTCGACCGATGGTATCGGGACAATCCTTCTCGGTCAGCAGGCGGTAGTTTTCACCCTCACGCTCAACCATCGGCACCGGCAGATAGGGGATCAGTCGTTCGCTAACGCCAACCGGACCCGCGCCCGGTCCACCACCGCCGTGCGGGGTGGAGAAGGTCTTGTGCAGATTGAGGTGAATGACATCAAAACCCATATCACCGGGGCGTACCTTGCCGAGGATTGCGTTGAGATTGGCACCATCGTAGTAGAGCAACCCGCCCGCCTCATGCACGATGCCTGCGATCTCGGTGATCTTCTGTTCGAAGACACCGAGCGTTGAGGGGTTGGTCAGCATAATACCGGCAGTCTGAGGACCAACCGCCGCACGCAGCGCCTCGATATCGACATCACCATGACTATCGGTTGGTATCTCACGCACCTTGTAACCGCACATCACTGCGGTGGCAGGATTGGTGCCGTGTGCCGCATCGGGCACCAGAATCTCACACCGTTCACTATCCTCACGGGCATCGTGATAGGCGCGAATCATCGCCACACCGGCAAACTCACCCTGCGCACCGGCCGCCGGGGTCAGCGAGACCGCCTGCATACCGGTGACATCCTTAAGTATCTCCTGCAGATCGTGCAGACAGGCGAGGATGCCCTGACCAAACGACTCCGGTGCCAGCGGGTGGCGTCCCAAGAAGCCGGGCAACATTGCGAGCCGGTTAGAGGCGCGCGGGTTGTATTTCATGGTGCAGGAGCCGAGCGGATAGAAGTGTGTATCGATCGAGAAGTTCTTCTGCGACAGGCGCGTGTAGTGGCGCACCACCTCCATCTCCGAAACCTCGGGCAGCGCCGGTGGCTGCTTACGCAGCATCTCAGCAGGAATATCGGTGACCGCAACCGCTTCGAGCGGTGCCTGTGCTGCAGCGCGTGCTCCGCTACGGGAGTGTTCAAATATCAACATCTGGCATCTCCCGCTAGAGCGGCTCCTTCGGTCTTAGCTTGGTACAGATCGGTCCGCCCTGGCGCTCGATAATACGTGCGATGTTCTCGGCGAACTTGGTGATATTGCCCTCGCTCTTGGTCTCGGTGACGCAGACCAGCAGACAGTTCTCCAGCTCCGGATAGTGCTCCTCAAGCAGATAACCGCCGAGCAGGTTCTGCGCCTCAAGGGCACGCAGAATTGGTTTCAGTTTGGGTTCGAAACGCAGCACCACCTCGTGGAAAAAGGGGCGATTGAAGATCTTCTCTACACCCTCAACAGCCGCCAGCTTCTCAACCAGCATCGCGGTATTGGCGTGCGATGCCGCAGCAGTCCTGCGCATGCCCTCACCTCCGACCAGCGCCATGTGAATCGTCGCCGCCGTGGTCATCAGACCCTGGTTGGTACAGATGTTCGAGGTCGCCTTGGAGCGACGGATATGCTGCTCGCGCGCCTGCAGGGTGAGGGTGAAACCCTCCTTGCCCTCGATATCAACGGTACGACCGACAATACGCCCCGGCATCTGTCGCACGTAGGCCTGCTTGGCGCACATGAAACCGAAGTAGGGACCGCCCGAGGAGAGCGGAATGCCGAGCGGCTGCCCCTCACCGACAGCGATATCAGCACCGCTCTCGCCCCACTCACCGGGTGGGGTGAGCAGCGCCAGCGCCAGCGGGTTGACCACACCAATCACAAGCATCTTGTTGGCATGCGCCCAGTCGGTCAGCTCGTCGACCGCCTCCAGCGCACCGAAGAAGTTGGGCTGCGGGATGATCAGTGCGGCGAAGTCCTCACCCTCGTACTGGCTCAGCGAGTCGCGCAGCGTGTTGCCCCCATCGCTGCAGTAGGGGAGATCGACCAGTTCGATACCCTGATTGCGCACAATCGCATCGACCGTAGCACGGTAGTGCGGATGAACGGTGGCTGGCATCAGAATCTTCTTCGATTTCGATTTACGGTTGGCACGTACCGCCATCAATACCGCTTCGGCCAGCGCCGAGGCACCATCGTAGAGCGAAGCGTTAGCCACCTCCAACGCGGTGAGCTGGGTCAGCATCGACTGGAACTCATAGAGTAGCTGCAGCGTGCCCTGACTCGCCTCGGCCTGATAAGGAGTGTAAGCGGTATAGAACTCGCCGCGTGTTGCCAACTCCCACACCACGGCAGGGATATGGTGCTCATAGGCACCGGCACCGATAAAGCTGAGTGGACGTCCATCCTGCGCAGCGCGATCGCCCATCAACCGTGAGCACTCCATCTCGCTCAGAGCGGCGGGGATCGACTCGGGTGTGGCGACACGAAGATCGGCAGGGATCTCATCAAACAGCGTTTCGATATCGGAGACGCCGATGGCGGAGAGCATCTCGCGCACCTCCGCCTCAGTGTGGGGGATAAATGGCATAACGGGGATTACTCTTCGCTGATCTGGGTCTCGTAGGCTGAGGCATCGAGCAGTGCATCGACGTCGGCCATATCGGCAGGCTGCAGACGCATGATCCAACCCTCATCGTAGGGTGAGCTGTTGATCAGCTCAGGTGCGCCGTCGAGTGCTTCATTAACCTCTACTACCTCACCCGCAACGGGGCTGTAGATATCAGAAGCGGCCTTGACCGACTCAACCACGGCACACGCCTCTTCGGCCTCAACGCTGTTACCCACCTCGGGCACCTCAACGTAGACCATATCGCCTAGCAGCTCCTGGGCATGCTCGGAAATTCCGACGGTGATGCTGCCATCATCATTCTTGCGAACCCACTCATGGCTCTTGGCGTATTTCAGTTCGGCTGGCACGTTACTCATGACGTCCTCTCAAAATTCTGTTGTGTTAGTTATTAGTTAATTACCCGGCAGCTCAATACACGCCTTGCCATCGCGTACGAAGGGTGGCCTGACCACTCGGGCGGGCAACATTTTGCCACGAATCTCTACCGTGCACGAGGCGCCGGTCGCGGCGGGGACACGGGCGAAGGCGATTGAGACACCGAGCGTCGGCGAGAAGCTGCCGCTGGTGATCTCACCCTCGCCTCCCCCCTCAACCTCAATACGCTGATGACCACGCAGCACACCCTTCGCCTCCAGCACCAATCCGACCAGCTTGCGCTCCGGCGCGGCGGCCTCCAGCGCACTACGACCGATAAAGTCGCGCTCAGCGGGCTCCATCGCCACGGTCCACTTCAGACCCGACTCCAGCGGTGAGGTGGTCTCATCCATATCGGTGCCGTAGAGGTTCATGCCGGCTTCAAGGCGTAGCGTGTCGCGCGCACCGAGTCCGGTCGGTGCGACACCTGCATCGAGCAGCGCCTGCCAGAAACCACTCACCTCACTCTCGGGCAGCATGATCTCGAAACCATCCTCCCCGGTGTAACCGGTGCGGGCGATAAACCAGTCGCCACACTCAACACCGAAGAAGCGCGCCAGCGCCTCGGCCGCCTCACGTCCCGCCTTGGGCAGCAGCGGCAGCGCCTTGGCACGGGCATTGGGCCCCTGCACTGCGACCATCGCCAGATCGCTACGCTCATTCAGATCGACCGCCATGCTGCCGAGCTTGGCGCGCATCCACTTCAGGTCCTTGTCACGGGTGGCGGCGTTGACCACCACGCGGTAGTAGGCGTCGTTGATGTAGTAGACAATCAGATCGTCGATCACCCCACCCTCATCGTTGAGCATGCAGCTGTAGAGCGCCTTACCGCTCTCTTTAAGACGGCTCACATCATTGGCGAGCAGTTTGCGCAGGTAGTCACCCGCCTCACACCCCTTCAGATCGACCACAACCATGTGCGAGACATCGAAGACACCCGCATCGCGACGCACCTGGTGGTGCTCCTCAATCTGTGAACCATAGTTGATCGGCATCTCCCAACCGGCGAAGTCGACCATCTTGCCGCCCACGGCGAGGTGCTGCTCATAGAGTGCTGTTCTCTGCGTCATGAACTGTTCCTGTTTATCTCAATGTATCGGTCAGGGGTCGAGTACCCGAGCCGTATAGTAGGGATTG
This sequence comes from Solemya pervernicosa gill symbiont, assembly GCF_002020875.1. Classification (NCBI taxonomy): domain Bacteria; kingdom Pseudomonadati; phylum Pseudomonadota; class Gammaproteobacteria; species Solemya pervernicosa gill symbiont. Next base: position 20,386 of record NZ_MPRL01000050.1, read on the forward strand.
TTTTCGACGAGGTCCAATAACCCTAATCAGGTTACTGGGATAGCTGAAATCAGTAGCGCGGCGGCTGCGCCAATTTGGGCAGATCACCACCGAGCCCCATCGCACGGCGCATAATTGCGCTCTTCAGCGGGGTAATGCGATCGGCGATGGCGAGCCCCAGATTACGCGCCAACCGTATCGGTGCCTGCTGGCTGCCAAAGCTTCGTTTAAAGGCGTCCATCGAACCCATCATCAGCAGGTTCTGCCCCTTGCGCCAGCGCTCATAACGACGCAGCAGCGCCACCTCACCGATATCGCGCCGCTGCTCGACGCCCTGCAGCACCACCTCAGCCAACGATGCCGCATCGAGCAGACCGATATTTACGCCCTGCCCCGCCAGCGGATGAATCGAGTGAGCGGCATCACCAACCAGCGCGACGCGTGGATGCACGTAGTGATCAACGTGGCGCAGACGCAGCGGGTAGACACCACGTCCCTCAACCGCTGTAATCTGGCCCAGTCGGTGATCGATATCCTCACCCAGCGCTTTGCAGAAGCTCGCCTCATCGAGTTCGGCCAGAGCCTCTGCACGCTCGGGCCGACAGCTCCATACGATTGAGGCACGTCCATCTGAAATCGGCAGGAAGGCGAGCGGACCCTCGGGCAGAAAACGCTGCCAGGCGGTGTTGAGGTGGGAGTGTTCGGTACGCACCGTGGCGACCAGCGCATGTTGGTCATACATCCAGCCACCGACGCTACTACCGGCGATCTCCAGCACCTTCGAATTAGCACCATCGGCACCGACAATCAGTTTGCTGCGTAGCCGCTCACCGTTATCGAGTAGGAGATCGACACCCTCACCATCAACCTCAAAGCTCTCGAGTCCAGCAGGGAAGATACGAGTGACGTTATCGATCGATTCAAGACGCTCCCAGAGCGCGAGTTGAATCACCCGGTTCTCGATGATGTGTCCCAGGTAAGGCTGCCCCACCTCGGCCGCATCGAAGTGGATCGAGGCACCACCCATCGCATCCCACACCTCCATATCGGTGTAGGGGCTAATGCGCCGCTCGGCCATCCCCTGCCAGGCGCCGAGCGCCTCGAAGATATGCTGTGAAGCGCGGGTAATCGCCGAGACGCGAAGATCAACCGACTCGGCTGACCAGCTGGCATCGGCGGGAAACTTCTCAACAACGGCCACGCGCAGCCTGCTGCCACCGAGTGCGCAGGCGAGTGCGGAGCCGACCATGCCGCCACCGATAATCGCCACATCGTATTCGTTCTGCATTACTTCTCCTGCAGTGGCAGACCACGCGAGAGGCGCGGCAGCTTTCCACCCAGGCCCATCGCGTGGCGTGTCAGCCAGCGCTTCAGCGGTGGCAGTAGATCGAGCGCAACCAGCCCGGCGCTACGCGCCGCCTTGATCGGAAGCAGTGGACTGGCAAAGAGGCGCACCAGTGAATCGGTAAATCCGATGATGTAGCGCTGATCGTTGCGGCGCCACTCGGCGTAATCTGCCAGCAGCGTGGCTGAACCAACATCCTCACCACTGACAGCAGCCGTGTTGATCAGATCGGCCAGTACCGCAACATCACGCAGACCGAGATTAAATCCCTGCCCAGCAACGGGATGGAGTGTATGGGCCGCATTACCGATCAGCGCCAACCGATCACGCACCTGCTCCTGGGCGACGATCTGCATCAGCGAGTGCGCCGCACGATTGCCGACCTTCTCGAAGCGTCCCAGGCGGTTACCAAAACGATCCTGCAGTTCAGCCAGAAAGGCTTCGTCATCAAGCGTCAGCAGCTCATCGGCACGCGCCTCACTCACGGTCCAGACCAGTGCACAGCGGCTCTCATCCATCGGCAGCATCGCCATCGGCCCACTATCGGTAAAGCGTTCGAAGGCGACGTTGTCGTGGTGACGTGATGGGGTGACGTTGGCGATAACACCGCGTTGTCCGTAGTCGTGACGATCTACCGCTACCTGCAGCTGTTCGCGAATCGCCGAGTGGGTTCCGTCGGCCACCACCAGCAGCCCGCTCCGTAGCATCTGCTGTTCACCCTCGCGTTCGATCACAATGGTGGCAGCGTGTTCATCCTGCTCTAGCGAGGTCACCCGTGCTGGGCAGAGCAGCTCAACATTATCGAACTGTGCCACCCGCGCCATCAACACCTCACCCATGCAACGACTCGGCACCACATAGCCCAGCGCCTCGCAACCGACATCGTTACAGTCGAGTCGCGCCGCACCAAAGTGACCTCGATCGGAGATATGGATTCGTTTAATGGCAGTGACATCAGCAGCCAGCTGCTGCCAGACGCCCATCGCCTCAAAGATAGGACGCGCACCGTAGGCGAGCGCGATGGTGCGATCGTCGTAGCTTGCGCTACGGTTGGTTTCGAACGGCAGCGCTTCAATAACCGCAACACGTAGTGGTTGATCACCCAGTGCGCAGGCGAGTGCAATACCGACCAGCCCTCCGCCAACAATCACCACATCGTAGCTGTTCTGCGTTTCAACCATTCATCAATGCCTCAATCTCATCGACGTGTTTCGGAGCCTTCTCACTCAGCACCAGATGACCATCCTTGGTCACCACCACATCATCCTCGATACGGATACCGATTCCCTGCCACTTTTTCGCCACGCCTTTACTGCCGATTGGAATATAGATGCCCGGCTCGATGGTCAGCACCATGCCGGGCTCGAGCATGCGCCACTCGTCACCAATCTTATAGTCACCCACATCGTGCACATCCATGCCGAGCCAGTGGCCGACACGGTGCATATAGAAACGTTTGTAGGCCTCACTCTCAATCATATTATCGAGCTTGCCCTTGAGCAGCCCGAGTTTGAGCAGTCCTTCGGTAATTACCCTCACCGTAGCATCGTGTGGATCGTTCCAATGGTTGCCAGGCTTGACCGCCTTAATCGCCGCTAGCTGTGCATCGAGCACAACCTCGTAGAGTGCACGCTGAGCCGGAGAAAATTTTCCATTAACGGGGAAGGTGCGGGTAATGTCAGCGGCATAACACTCCACCTCAGCTGCAGCATCAATCAGTAGCAGATCACCATCGCGGAGTTCATCGCGGTTATCGACATAGTGGAGCACACAGCCGTTGTTACCACCGCCAACAATCGAGCTGTAGGCCGGTACGCTGTTGTGACGACGAAACTCGTGTAGATACTCCGCCTCAATCTCATATTCATACATGCCCGGCTTACAGATCTTCATCGCGCGTTTATGCGCCTTAACCGAGATAGTGGCCGCCTCACGCATCGCCTTCAGCTCGGCGCGGCTCTTAAACAGTCGTAGCTCATGCAGCAGGTGATCGAGCGAGACAAACTCCTCGGGCGCGTGCACACCAGAGCGCGATTTGCTGCGCACCTGGTTGACCCAACCCATGACACGTTGATCGAAGTCAGGACGTGCGCCCATGGTGTAACAGACCGTCTCACGCTCCTCGAGCAGCCCCGGCAGAATCTCATCAAGATCACTAATGGGGAACGCATCATCGGCGCCGTAACTCTCTACCGCACCCTCCAGCCCCGCCATCGGTCCATTCCAGAGCGTCATACTGGGATCCTGTTCACGACAGAAGAGGATGCACTGCCCCTGTTTGCGACCCGGAATCAGCACCAATACTGCCTCAGGCTCAGGGAAGCCGGTCAGATACATGAAGTCGCTATCCTGGCGATAGTGATGCTCCGCATCGCGGTTACGAATCTGCACCGGTGCAGCAGGCAGTAGCGCTATCGCGCCCTCACCCATCATCGACATCAGATGCTTACGACGGCGAACAAACTCTTTTGGACTCATAGTGACTCGACCTACTGCAGACGTGCAGGGGCTTTAATTGGATGGAGTTCTTCATTCATCAGAAGTACCCCCATACGCAGATACTCAACCAGCTCGGTATAGGCGGACTCATCAACCTCAGGATCGTCCTCATCATCGATCGCCGCACGGGAAATCTCAGCGATGTCACGCAAGAGATCACGACTATCATCGGGCATCGATTCAGCCTTGTTGCCACCGGCGATGCCAAAGCCGTAGAGGAAACCCTGACACCACTCCGCCAATGCCTCGACCCGGATTGAGATCACATCACCCTCCACAGGCAGAAACAGCGCAAACTCGAGCACCGTATCGTTGAGCTGCTGCTGAGTCTGCTCGAAAAGCTGATCGAGTAGACCATCACACTCCTTAACCAGTAGGTTGTTCATATCGACCTCATCGAGCACCTGCTCCCCCCAACCACGACGATTACCGTGGCCCTGGCCACAGATCATGCCACACAGCAGTCCGTGTGATTCGGCTGCCCCCATAGGCGCACCGACACGTTGTAGCGCATCATCAATGCTGTCGAAATCTGGAGATTGTTGTTCGCTCATTTGAAGTTGTATCGACCTGATTTGAAGTATTAAGAGAGGGTTTAAATAGACAATAGGCGACTATATTAGCATCGCCACCTTTAGGTCGGAACCGAGCGACATTGACCCTGTTCCCACACCGTCTTATATTGGGCCGATGACTGGCAAGACACCCGCAACCAATCTTGAGATGGACCTTCAGCGCCTGGAGCAGTGGCTCGACGACCTGATCGGCACCTGTGAACGACTCAACGAAGAGAACTATGTGCTGCGCAAAGAGAACGATCTGCTCAGCACCGAGCGCGATGAGTTGCGCGAGAAGGGTGATCAGGCTCGTTCGCGCGTAGAGACCATCGTCACTCGACTTAAGGCGATGGAAAACTCCGTATGAGCGAAAAGAGTAGCCCCGTTACCGTCAAGATCCTCGACAAAGAGTATCGAGTCTCCTGCGCCGACAACGAGCGCGAAGAGCTGCTCGCTTCCTCACGCTACCTTAACGAACAGATGCTCGAGATTCGTCGTGGTGGCAAGGTGATCGGCGCTGATCGCATTGCCGTGATGGCCGCACTTAACATCGCCCATGAACTACTCAGCTGCCAGAAACAGCTCGAAGGTGTCGACAAGACTCTGCATAGCCGTATCAAACAGATTCAGGACAAGATCGAAGTCGCTCTGAATCACAACAAACAGATGGAACTCTAGTTCCCTGCAACCGCAACACTTTCCCACTCCATCGTTTTCCGCTACGCTTTACCCTTAGAAGCTTTCGGCACCTCCTGCTGTGTTCGTGAGTGGACCTAAGATCTCTTGAGCCTATTTATATGCCCGGGGATACTACTGTCGGGTGCGTTGTGCATATCCGTTACGTGCGGAGAGCCTGAACGCTCACAGCCGTCCCCACCTGAACCTTCTGGTTCAAGGGCAAGTGTCCACAACGGCATTGGTGGGAGGTGCCTCCTAATTAATCGATCGGATCGAACCACTCCAGCATGACAGAGCCCAACGCGACGCGTGCCGACATCCGCCGCGAGATCCGTAAACGGCGTCTTGCAATCACCCCCGAACTTCGTGCCCAGCATAGTCGTCAGGCCGCCGCGACAATCGCCTCACATCAGATCTTTAAACGCAGCCGCAATATCGCCATCTATCTGGCCAACGACGGCGAGATAGACCCGGCACCTCTGGCTGCAATTGCCCGTCGCTGTGACAAGAACCTGTTCCTGCCGGTTCTAGCACCCAATCGCGCCAACCGACTCGACTTTGCCCCCTACCACCCGCACTCACTGCTACGAGCCAATCGATTTGGTATCGCCGAGCCAGTGGTCTCACGCTCGCAGATGATCTCAATCCACACACTCGATCTGGTACTGACACCGCTGGTCAGCTTTGACAACAATGGCAACCGTCTTGGCATGGGCGGCGGTTTCTATGATCGCTCTTTCGCCTTTCTACACCACCGTCGTCACTGGCAGAAACCAAGACTGCTTGGCTTTGCATTTGCCTGCCAACAGATCAACACACTTCCTCATCAGGAGTGGGATGTACCACTAGCAGGCATAGCAACCGAACAAGGCGTTGCACTCTTCGACTAAACAACCAAGCACAACGACTCGTCAACATCGATCACTCATTCTCTTCATAACCATCTTCGCCATCATCCAGCAATAGCATTTACTGCCAACAAACAAACAACCCCTTACAAACATTCATACACACTTTTGCGCAAATTCATTTCACCACTCATATTTTCATCTCAACCTCACAGCAACAACGCACACAGAACCTCCAAACACATCTCAAGCACTGCTACGTATAAGACAACATAACCAACAACCGCTCATCGCTATCAGAACCGAATCACAACCAACCTCTCGCACTACTATACAAGCACGAAACAACCACCCTTCCCCTTGCCAACACTTACCACACGAGCCAACAAACCACACACACAGAGACCAACAATGATGCGAGCTTAGCCATTAAGAAACCGCACCACAGAGCGAGTCAAACAGAGGCCTTATTAACCACATTCGACAACTAGCATTTTGCAAACAGTTGTTTATACTCAATTGCGTTAATGGAATTTCACTATTGGAGGATCGATTAATGGCGACGAAGAAGAAGGCCGCTTCCAAGAAAAAAGCGACTGCAAAAAAGAAGGTAACTGCCAAGAAAAAGGTAGTAGCTAAGAAGAAGGTAGCCAAGAAAGCAGCACCAAAGAGAAAGGCCGCTGCTAAGAGGAAGGTTGCCAAGAAGAAGGTAGCTGCTAAGAAGAAAGTAGCTAAGAAAAAGGTTGCTAAGAAGAAAGTGGCTAAGAAAAAGGTTGCCAAGAAGAAGGTAGCTGCTAAGAAGAAAGTGGCTAAGAAAAAGGTCGCCAAGAAGAAGGTAGCTGCTAAGAAGAAAGTGGCTAAGAAAAAGGTTGCCAAGAAGAAGGTAGCTGCTAAGAAGAAAGCAGCTAAGAAGAAGAGCGCCAAAAAGCGTTAATCACTTCACCTTCCCTTCAGGTTGATCGATTATCCGGGGAGTCGCTATTTTTGCGAAAGTTTGTTTTGGGCATCCAAGCCCAAGCAAACAGCAAAAACTTCACGCGACCGTTTATGCCTGCGGCGCCCCGCTATCCATGGCGGTCAGCGCCTGACAAAAAAGCCCGCAATCGCGGGCTTTTTTGATGCAACAAACCATTACTACAGCTTCAGAGCGTCCCCAGAAAGAGATTATAGGCCGGGTTATCACTCTCATCCCAATAGGGGTAACCGAGATTATCAAGAAATCCCTGGAATTGGCCCTTCTCCTCAGCAGGCACCTGAATGCCGACCAGTACCCGGCCATAGGCAGCACCATGGTTTCGGTAGTGGAACAGACTGATATTCCACTGCTGTCCTATCTGATTTAGAAACTGCATCAATGCGCCGGGGCGCTCCGGGAACTGGAATCGATAGAGTATCTCGTTCTCAACACCCGATGATCGTCCGCCAACCATGTATCGAATATGCAGCTTGGCCATCTCATTGTCGGCCATATCGAGCACCCGATAACCCCCATCACGCAGACGCTGAATCAATTCACGCTTTTCGCTCTGTGCATTCGCCAGTTTCACACCTACAAAGATGTGCGCACTGCTCGCATCAGCATAGCGGTAGTTAAATTCGGTAATGCCCTGTTTACCAATCGCCTTACAAAACTTACGAAAGCTACCCGGCTGTTCTGGAATCGTGACGGCCAGTACCGCCTCTCGCCGCTCACCCACCTCGGCCCGTTCTGCCACATGACGCAGGCGATCAAAGTTAATGTTGGCACCACTGGTAATCGCAACCAGTGATTTACCCGTGATCCGGCTCTTGGCGACATGTTTTTTTAGACCCGCCAGAGCAAGCGCACCTGCCGGTTCGGCGATCGCACGTGTATCGTCGAAGATATCCTTAATCGCCGCACAGGTCTCATCGGTGGTTACGGTAATCACCGAATCGACCAGCTGCTTGGCAATGCGAAACGGTTCCTTGCCCACCTGCCTCACTGCCACACCATCGGCAAAGATGCCGACCTGATCAAGCACCACTCGTTTGCCCGCCTTGAGCGCCTCACCCATGCAGGCTGCCTCTTCAGGCTCAACACCGATAATACGAATCTTTGGATTGAGGTACTTGGCGAACACCGCCACGCCAGCAATCAGGCCACCGCCTCCGACCGGTACAAAGATGGCGTGAATATCCTGCGCATGCTGACGCATGATCTCGAGTGCCACCGTACCCTGCCCCGCGATCACCTCTGGATCATCGTAGGGGTGAATAAAACAGGCACCCTTATCATCCGAGATGATGCGAGCATGCTCATAGGCATCATCATAGGTATCGCCATGCAGCACCACCTTGCCACCAAGGCGTTTGACCGCTTCCACCTTGATGCCCGGTGTGGTTCGGGGCATCACGATCGTCGCTTTGATACCCAGCCTATCTGCCGAGAGCGCGACACCCTGCGCATGATTACCCGCTGATGCTGCGACCACACCTCGTTCACGCTGTTTCTGCGTCAGGTTTGCCATCTTGTTATAGGCACCACGCAGTTTGAAGGAGAAGACCGGCTGCAGATCCTCTCGCTTTAGCAACACCTCATTATTGAGACGTTTTGAAAGCAGCGGCGCAGGGTCCAGCGGGGTCTCGCAGGCGACATCATAAACACGCGATTTCAGTATTTTTTCTATATATCGGTCACTCATGTCGCTAACTTATCAGCTCCTCTCAGCCCTGCCTAGCGGCATGACATAACCAGGCGGCACGGGTATCATCACTGCAAATTTTAATTACGCAGAAGGAAAATGGCCATGACACCAGATGAGATGAAAAAACAGGCCGCGGAAGCCGCTATCGAATATGTAGAGTCGGGCACCGTGGTCGGAGTCGGTACCGGCTCAACCGCCAACCACTTTATCGACCTACTCGGTGCGATGAAGGGAAAAATCGACGGCACCGTTGCCAGCTCCGAAGCGAGCGCTGAGCGACTGCGCGGACACGGCATCCAGGTGCTGGATCTCAACAGCGTCGGTCAATTGCCGCTCTATGTGGATGGGGCTGATGAGTCGAATCGCCACCTACACCTTATTAAAGGCGGCGGTGGCGCACTGACGCGCGAGAAGATCGTCGCCGCAGCGAGCGACAAGTTTGTCTGCATTGCCGATGACTCAAAACTGGTCGACGTGCTGGGTGCCTTCCCTCTACCGATAGAGGTGATTCCGATGGCACGCAGCTATGTCGCTCGCGAAATCGTCAAACTTGGTGGCACACCTATTCTTCGCGAAGGTTTCACCACCGATAACGGCAATATCATTCTCGACATTCAGGATCTGAAAATCATGGAACCGGTGAAGTTCGAAGAGCAGATCAACAGCATCGTCGGCGTGGTCACTGTGGGCATCTTTGCCATACGCCCAGCCGATGCACTGATCCTTGGCTCCTCATCAGGCATCAAACAGCTACCGTAACGCTGGCTAAAGGTAACCCGCGATCGGCCGACACTGTTCTACATAGCCATTGGCAAACACACTTTGAGGAATAGATGATGAAGAGGCTGTTAACGATCGCAGTTACTGCGCTACTCGCAACCCCATTCAGCACTCAGGCCGAGGGAACGGCCATCGGCGGACGCATCAGTACCCTCGGCATGGGCGCAGAGATGACCCAGGAGCTCGCTCCACATCTCAATGCGCGCGTCGGCGTCAATGGCTGGTCCTATGACAAATCTATGGGTGAGGGCGGTATCGACTATGACGCTCGTGTCGATCTCTTCACCGGTAGTGCACTACTCGATTGGCACTTCTTTGAAGGGAGTTTCCGATTTACCGGCGGCATAATGCTCAATGCTAATGAGTTTGGTCTGACCGGAAAACCAGAGGCGGGCACTCTCTGGGAAGTAGGCACCACCAGCTACGATAGTGAGCTGGTCGGCACCCTGGAGAGTACCATCGATTTTAACGACATCGCGCCCTATGTAGGCATCGGTTGGGGCAACCCAATCGGTAACAAGGGGGTCAACATTGTCTTCGATGTGGGCGTGCTCTACCAAGGCTCTCCCAGCGCCACACTCAAGGCGGTCGGCACCGATGCAACTATCGTCGATGCTCTACAGGCCGATCTCGCCATCGAACGCGCCAACCTTGAAGATGATCTAAGCGATTTCAACATCTGGCCGGTCGCCTCCATCGGTCTCTCCTACCAGTTCCAGTAGACAACAAAAAAGGGCGGTAGCTATTTCAGCTGCCGCCCTTTTTATTGTCCTTTTCCACGCAACCAATCCAGCACCAGCTTCTAGAGCAGCACCTTCTCAATACCACCAGCCTTGATTCGCCCAACAAACTCATCCATCCACTCTTCGCCATAACGAGTTCTGGCCATCTCAACAACGACATAATCACTCTGCAGACCGGTGCTGCCCTCATAACGCGACAGCCCCTGCTGACAGGCGGGGCAGGAGGTCAGTAGCTTAGCCGGTGCATTGCCCCAATCTTGCTCCATCTCTCTAACACCCTTCAATAACTCCTCCTCCTTGCGGAAACGAAGCTGAGTACTGATATCGGGACGCGCCACGGCCATGGTGCCCGCCTCGCCACAGCAACGATCAGAGAGCCGTACCTCACTGCCCAGCAACTTCTCTGCAACCGAGACCGGATTGTGATGCTTCATCGGCGTGTGGCAGGGGTCGTGGTAGAGGTAACGCTGATTATTGCCCTTGAGGGTAACGCCCTGCTCCATCAGATACTCATGGATATCGAGCAGTCGGCAACCGGGGAAGATCTGCTCGAACTCATACTTGAGCAGCTGATCCATACAGGTACCGCAGGAGACGATCACCGTCTTGATATCGAGATAGTTAAGCGTATTGGCGACGCGGTGGAACAGCACCCTATTCTCGGTAGTGATCTGCCGACCCTTGGCCAAATCACCGCTGGCAGTCTGTGGATAGCCGCAGCAGAGGTAACCAGGCGGCAGCACCGTCTGTACACCATGCTCATAGAGCATCGCCAACGAGGCCATACCAATCTTGCTGAAGAGCCGCTCCGAGCCACAGCCGGGGAAGTAGAAGACCGCCTCTGACTCCTCACTGACCACCTTGGCATCTCGGAGAATCGGCACATAACTGCTATCTTCCAGCGCCAGCAACTGTCGCACGGTCTGACTCGGCGCCGTCTTCGGCATCGGCGTCTTCATGATCTCCCGCACCTGTACCGGAATACTCATCTTACCGGCCGTCGCCTTGGGGTGACGCTCCTTTTTCACTAGCCCCAGACGCTTCAGGAAACCATGGCCGAGTCGCTGTGCCCCATAGCCCCACTGGATCAAACCCTTTCGCATCAGCTTAACGGCCGTCGGGTCAGTCGCATTCAGATAGGCCATCGAGAGCTGAGTGCCAACGTTGCTTCGTTTCTGGCCACGGTTACGCAGAATGGTGCGCATCGTTACCGAAACATCACCAAAGTCTATATTGACCGGACAGGGGGTTACGCACTTGTGACAGATGGTGCAGTGATCGGCCACATCGTTCATCTCATCGAAATGACGAATCGAGAGACCGCGCCGAGTCTGCTCCTCATAGAGGAACGCCTCGATGATCAGCCCGGTGGCAAGAATCTTGTTGCGTGGCGAGTAGAGTAGATTGGCGCGCGGCACATGAGTGCTGCAAACCGGCTTGCACTTACCACAACGCAGGCAGTGGCTGATTGCATCATTAAGGCTACCGAGCTCGCTCTCCTCAAGTATCAATGCCTCCTGCTGAACCAGTCGTAGTGACGGTGTATAGGCGTTATCCAGCCCGCTACCCGCCAGTAGCTTGTCGCGGTTGAAACGCCCCTCAGGGTCGACCTTCTGCTTGTACTGGGCAAAGGCATCGACCACCGATTCATCAAGATACTCCATCTTGGTCAAACCAATACCGTGCTCACCCGAGATCACACCACCGAGCGCAATCGCAAGCTTCATCACACGATCGACAATGCGATCTGCCTCTTGCAGCATCTCATAGTCGTTGGAGTTGACGGGGATATTGGTGTGCACATTGCCATCACCGGCGTGCATATGAGTCGCTACAAAGAGACGACTCGAGCGCACACGCGCATGAATTTTATCGAAGCGTTGATGGGTCGCCTCCAGATCGTGACCAGAGAAGATCTCCTTGAGTGGATGTTCTATCTCGGCACGGTAGGAGATATTGAGCTGACGGGTAAGCAGCAACCGTATCAGGGTATCGTTTGTATCTATCTGCTCACGAAGCACCTCTGGTAGAAGCTCCAGATGGCCTCCAGCGCCCTCTTCCTGATGTTCAAGCAGCTGCTGCCAACGCTCGCGCACCGCGCGGATATGCTCACAGGCTGCGGTGCGTTTATGCTCGACGATTTCGCGGATCTCTTCGCTATCCTCAAGCCCCGGCATGCCACTCAGCTCGGGTATATCACCTGTCAGACACTGCTCGAGCTCGTCGATCATCGTCAGTTTGTTACGCATCGACTGCTCGATATTGATGCGTTCGATCCCTTCGCTATATTCGGCCAAACGGTCGAGCGGGATCACTACATCCTCGTTAATCTTAAAGGCATTAGTATGAGCGGCAATGGCGGCGGTACGACTGCGGTCGAGCCAGAAACGTCGACGCGCCTCGGGGCTGACGGCAACAAATCCCTCCGCCTCGCGTGCATTGGCCAGTCGAACAATCGTTGAGGCCGCCTCAGCAACTCGGTCTTCTCCATCGCCTGAGATATCGGCTAGTAGCACCATCTTCGGTCGTTCGCCTCGAGAGGCCTTACTCGAGTAGTTGATGGCGCGCACATAGCGCTCATCGAGGTGTTCCAGGCCCGAGAGCACCACACCCTCGGTTGCATCGAGGTAGTCCTTGATCTCTACAATCGCCGGCACCGCTCGACGCAGATCGCTGCCGAAGAACTCGAGACAGACGGTGCGGGTATGGTTTGGCATACGGTGCAACAGGAACACCGCTGAGGTGATCAGGCCATCACACCCCTCCTTCTGCACACCCGGTAGACCGGAGAGGAATTTATCGGTTACATCCTTACCGAGACCACGTTTACGGAAATCGGCACCGGCAATCTTCAGCCGCTCAGGCTCACCACACGGGGTAACGCCATCGGCTTCAAATCGGCGAATACGGAACTCGACCCACTCCTGATCATGGATCTTGCCCAGATTGTGGTTGAGGCGTTCGACCTCCAACCACTCTGCATCGGGAGTCACCATGCGCCAGGAGAGCAGATTATCGAGTGTGGTACCCCACATCACCGCCTTCTTACCGCCAGCATTCATGGCAATATTTCCACCGATGGTGGAGGCATCCTGCGAGGTGGGATCGACAGCAAAGACATAACCGGCGCCAGCCGCACGCTCTGAGACTCGACGTGTCACCACACCCGCCTCAACCCTAACTGCCGCCACATCGACACCTGATACATCATCGCGACGCGACTCGACCTCACCCAGGCCCTCGAGCTTCTCGGTATTGATCACCACGCTCTCGGCATGCAGTGGAACAGCGCTACCGGTATAACCGGTACCGCCACCACGCGGAATGATAGTTAATCCAAGATCGATCGAAGCTGCGACCAGTGCGGCGACCTCAGCCTCACTATCGGGGGTAAGAACAACAAAGGGGTACTCAACACGCCAATCGGTTGCATCGGTGGCGTGCGAGACACGGGCAAGCCCACCAAAGTCGATATTGTCTCGACGGGTAAGCCCCGCCATGCGATCTGAGACACCACGCCGCAACTCCAGCTGACGTGGAAACCACTCCTTAAACTTGGCCACCGCACTGCGCGCCATCGCCAGTAGCTCAAGTGCATGTTGGTTACTATCAGCACGCTGCTCTATCTGATCGAGACGGTGGTTGAGTGCACCGACGAGTGCATCTCTACGCCGTTCATTTTCAAGAAGATCGTCCTGGATAAAGGGGTTGCGACTGATAACCCACATGTCGCCCAGCACCTCAAACAGCATGCGCGCTGAACGCCCCGTCTTCCGCTCGCCACGCAGATTATTCAGCACCTCCCAGGCACGTTCTCCCAGAAAACGGATGACAATCTCACGGTCAGAAAATGAGGTGTAATTGTATGGAATTTCGCGAATGCGAGCTGCTTGCGATTTACTCATGACGAATGGGGGTAAGTACCTGATGCAGAAACTATCGGGTTAAGTTAATATGCGGCAGAAGTGTAGCATGGACTGCGAACCATAGCCTCAGCAAAAGGCACCGCAAACAACATAACAACACCCTTAACAAGGGGATCCCTATGCGGGACTGGAACTCCCTGAATGAATGAATGAAGAAAGCGAACACGTCGATGTAGATACGCTAAAGGGGCTGGAGCCAGTCTCTTCGCTCTCGTCTGAGCGCTTGCAAGAGCTTGCAGACCAAACAGTCATCGAATTTGTTGAACCCGATACCACTCTGTTTACAGAGGGAGATCGAGATCGACGCCTCTTCTATCTCCTTGAGGGTGAGATCGAACTAAGCTCAAGTATCGGTAATAGTCAGCGCGTCATTACTGCTGGTATGCCTGAGACATGGCATCCGATCGGTCACAAACTACCGCGCCAGGCCACGGCCAAAACACTTTCCCATGCGGAGGTCATCCGTATTGATGCCGATATCTTCGACAATCTATTGACCTGGGATCAGATGGCTGGCGTTGATGACAGCAGCACCGCTGAAGATGACCACAGCAATGATGCTTCCACAGAGCCTGGAGTCAGCAACCAGACTCTTGGGCAACTGCACACCTCCAGCATCCTGCAGCAGCTACCGGCCGCCAATCTCGAACAACTGCTGGCAAGGATGGAGCGCATAGAGGCCAAGCCCACTGAGATGGTCATCAAGCAGGGCGATCCCGGCGACTACTTCTATCTGCTCGAAAGTGGCGTGGTATCCGTTACCCGCTCCAACTCACCTGGCGAGGCCCCTGTCGAACTGGTGCAACTTGGTGAAGGCGCATCCTTTGGCGAAGAGGCACTGATCTCCGACAACCCTCGTAACGCTAACGTTGTGATGGTTACCGATGGAACACTGCTACGACTCAACAAGCAGAACTTTGTCGAACTGCTCAAGGAACCGATGCTTAACTGGCTCAGTTTCGGGGACCTACTTGAGGAGCTTGAAGAGGGGGCAGAGCTGATTGATGTTCGGGTCCCTGCGGAGTATGACCAAGGCCATCTGCCAGGCGCAATCAACGTCCCGTTACAAGAGATTCGCCAACATCTCGCTGGTCTCGACCGCGAATTGCATCACCTGATCTACTGCAACACCGGCCGCCGTAGCTCAGCCGCCGCCTTCCTGCTCAGCCAGGACGGATTAAAATCGAGCGTACTCACAGATGGTCTTAAGGATGTACCGAGTGCCTATCTGATTCGCTAATTCACCAATCAAAATGCTGACAACCACTCAGCACCAAACAAGCAATAAAAAACGGGCGCCATTGGCGCCCGTTTCTTTTTTCACACAACAACCAGATCTTAGAAGCTGTGAACGATACCCATCGAGAAACCGCTCTGGTCTGCGCCAGAGTTGTAAGTGAGGATATCCCCGTGATCAACGCCACCCAACGAGCGCTGAGAGTTATCATCGTTCTCAAGCGAAGCGTACATACCGTATACAGAAGTACGCTTGCTCATAGCATGATCAAGACCAATCGCCCACATTGACGCCTCGTCAAGGTTGTTACTTGACTCGTTGACAGTAGTGTAAAGGACCTTAGCAGTATTGTTGCCGAAGCCCTGGGTCAGGTAGACAGCCCATGCGTCACGGTCAGTATTTGAGTCACCGTCGAGGTTCTCCCAAAGCAGACCAACACTGGTCTCACCCATGGTCATTGACGCACCCAACTCGATACCATCATTGGTAACACCACCATCGTGGTTATGACGCTCAAATGCACCACCTACCATCAGTCCACCACTACTGTAGCTAGCAGACACACTGAACGCGTCGGTGTTGTTATTATCCTCTGCACCCGCAGCGTCCCAGTCGGTAACATAAGCACCAACGACAGAGAAACCACCCATATCTGGTGAGATATAAGCAATCGTGTTCTGCGTGGTCAGATTGAAGTTATCACTCCAAGCGTTCGTGTTACCACCACCATCGGTACCCATGGTGGTAGCGAGATCGGCCAGCGTACCATCAAATACGTCAAAGCCAGACTGGAAGGTAAAGTAAGGGGTATCTGCCTTACCCATGATTACAGTACCGAAGTCGCCTGCCAGACCAAGGTAAGAAGGACCAGTTGCCCACTGCGCACCATTTGACTCATCAAGCACGGTAACATTCATCACCTGCCAAACCGCCTTCATGCCATTACCCAGATCCTCATCGCCACTAAATACGATATTGGAGAAGTTGCTGGAAACAGAAGTATTGTCACTATCAGACGCATCGCCACTGTCAGTTGCATCGATAGACATGTGCATAGTGCCTGAGATACTTACGTCCGCCACAGAAATTGCTGGTGCTGCCAATACTGCAGCAATCGCCATCGAGATGAGCTTTTTGTTCATTTAGATTTCCTCTAATAAGTAATTTCCGACGATTGGAGATTACTACGAAAACACAAATAAACAACAGCAATTATCAAAATAGCAACACTAATTCGTAATTAGCACACTCATGGTGCAATGAAGAGCACTAGGCACCATGAATGTGCCATTAACTCGCAGAAATGTACGCTATCAACAATATGAATGCCTTATGTGAATAGCTCCTACGAAAACCTCTTACTCCCATCTATACCCGTAGTGCCGAGCCCACAGCTCTAATACAGGCAGCACCGACGCCATCTCTTCTCGATAATGCTCCCATCTACCGCTTGCACGCGTATAGATCGGCTCAATCACCTGATCGTAACTTGGGGTATTAATCATTCCTCGTTCGCGAGCAGTTTCAGCATAATTCTCAACCTCGCTACTCCAATCCACATTTAAATATTCCAGCAAGGGCTTAACGGCACCTTCAAAATTTTCAACCAGTTCTTCATACTTAAGCTGATATGAATTAAGAGGCAGAAGATCACAATAGTGACTCCAAAGACGCATCACATGATCGTATAAGGCGGCCGCATCCTTCAATTCGAGAAAATTCACCATTGCATCATTCAACGCAAAGTCACGCATGAAGCAACTAAGCACACAGTCATACGGATGCCTTAGCGCTAGGATGAACTTTGCATTAGGGAAAACACGGTGAATAATACCAGCCCGCGCAATATTCAAAGGCAGCTTATCGATGACAACATCAGTCTTTCGCTCACCAACTGAAAGGTGCTGATCCAACTCTTTAAAATACACCTCTCTCAGAACGGCCAAACCATCACTATCTAGTGAGGCGAGATTATCTGCTGTACTTCCAGCAGACGATTCTAGTTTATCCACCATGGCCTCGACGGCAGGAACCTCCTCTGCCACTGATATCTCAGGATGACTTCTTAGCACTGTATCCAATAATGTTGTGCCCGAACGCGGAAACCCCACCAGAAAAACAGGATCATCACGATCATCTACTGGAGAAACATCAGTCCAATTTGCCACCCAATCTTCGGAAAAGAGCTGCTCATATTGAGTCAAGCTACTTATATATCTCTTTTTGTTATAGCGCTTAGATGAGACAGATCGAGATGCGAGCTGATTACCCACCTTAAAGTTTGAAAAGGCCGTCTTATAATCACCCAGCCGATCACAGACCTCGCCGAGCAGCTTTGCACGAAGTGCTCGATGCGCCTCATCTAAGCTCTCTTCAGATATCGCTTCAATAACTTCACGCGCCGACTGGTACTCACCATCTCTTCTTAATACTTGTGCCTTCCACAGCATAAGACGCTGATCATCCGGGCAGCTCTTCACCCCCTTATCAACAGCATCTTTCAGTTGGTCTAGTTGATTCGACTTTTCAAAGAGATCGGCAAGGTTACAGTGCACATCCGAAAAATCTGGCTGCAACTCTAATGCCGTTACGCAGCGCTCAATCGCATCATCATATTGCCCTCTCTTCAGAAGAGCATAGGCCAGATTGTTATGCGCATCTGCGTAATTCGGATTCACCTCAAGAACCCTGTTAAAACATTCTGTTGCTGCTTCATATTGCGACAACTCACTCAGTGAAACACCCAGATTATTTCGGGCCTCAAGATACTCATCAGTAATATTCAGAGCCAGCCTATAACTTTGAACAGCCTGTTCCAATCTTCCCAGGCAACGCTGAGCATTTCCTAAATTATTATATGCTTCAGCAAAATCTGGTTTTAGCTTAATCGCCTTTTTATACTGCTTTTCAGCTTCATCAAGCATTCCTCTTTCAAACAACACTATTCCAAGATTATTGCGTGCCTCAACATAACCAGGACTTACAAGGACCGTCTTATGCAAATAATCTAAAGCAGATTCATTGTCTCCAATCTGATAGGCTAGCATTCCTAGAATGTGTAGTGCGACTGGGTGCTCCGGCTGCACTTCGAGAACTTTTCTACATAGCACTTCTGACTTCTGCAATTGGCCTTCGACATGATATTTAACAGCAAGGTCTAATGCGTGCTGAACCTCTTGCTGCAAACTCTGTGAAGCCATACTAGGAATACCACGACTCTCTTTCCTTGCCTCTTTCTCAGATAATTTTTTCTGTCGTCGCCGTTCTGCTCTATTCATTCCCTCTAGGATCTCCGCATAAGGACTCGGGTTAGCATCAAAACAGCCTATCAATCACCTACTTTTTATAACCGGGGAGTCGCTATTTTTGCGGAAGCTTGTTTTGGGCATCCAAGCCCAAGCAAGCGGCAAATACTTAACGCGACCGTTTATGCCTACGGCGCCCTAACCGCCTTCGCTTCGCTATCCATGGCGGTCAGCGTGTGAGATAGGTTTTCTGCAAGATTAATAGCAAGACTATCCCAGTCACCAGCAGCAGACTGTCGGAATATCTTAACTGATGGATACCAAGGCATTGACTCTCCAGACACTCCAAAACGCCACTCTGGCACTTCTGGCGTCATTACCCATGCCCGCTTGCCAACAGCACCACAAAGATCAACAATCGCCGTCGTTACGGTAATTACTAAATCAAGCGCCTCAACCAATGCCGCCGTTTCATCATAATCATCAATAGCATCCTGCCAGTGATGAATTGTTATACCTGTGCTCTGTGAAAAATCATCTATCTCATGCTTACAATCAGTGTATTGCAGACTAACGAATGTCGCACCACTACAACGTAAGATCGGTAAAATTTGATTCAAACTGGTAGAACGCAAATGCATTCCGGTCTTTGGTGTACCACCACGCCAACTAATCCCGACTTTCAACCTCTTATCAATTAATCCGAGACGGTCACCCCAGAATGCAACCCGCTCATGATCCGCAAATAAATAGCCGTTTTGACGAGGAAATTCTTCTCTCTTTCGACGCCTGAAACAGGCCAAACTTCCAACAGCTACAAAATAATCAACGTTTTTCAGAGTCTCACTAGGTGGAGGATAGTCGTCCCTACTTATTATTGTTACCAACGGAAACGAGCGTTCGTAAAGCGTGATCAACTTTGAATCGCACTCAATTACACAGCTATCTGCCTCTTCAATTATTTCCTGAATTATTGAGGCGAAAATAATCTCATCACCCAACCCCTGCTCAGCACAAATAAGAAGCCCTTTTCCCGTTAACTTTTCCCCCTTCCATGCTGGAAATTCAAACGAATGTATCTCTCGCTCACCAATAACCAAGCCATACTCATAATCATCCCAACCAGCACTGTAATTTCCCAATAGTAAATTAACACGGGAACGACTAAATCGACTTTTCGAATACACATGGTCAATCTTTAGCGCCCGATCAAATGCCTGAACTGATTGCGAAAACTCGCCGAGCTTATGATATACAACTCCAAGGTTATGATGCGCATCGACCAGATCAGGATTAATCTGGATAGCCTTCCGATAACACTCTATAGCATCTTTATATTGCTCACGACTTAGCGCCACCACACCAAGCAAGTTAACGGCCTCTGCATTTTTTGGCTGTAGTAACAGGATATCCCTACATATCTGCTCAGCTTCTGAATATCTTTCACTTACGACCATCGCTGCGGCTAGATTATTTAGAATCGTAATATTCTTAGAATCATACTTAAGCGCGATTAGATAGAGGTCTAACGCCTCATCGACACACCCTCTCTTCTGTAGCAGAGAACCAAGATTAGAGAGTGCTACCACATGGTTGGGACTACGCTCAATCTCGACTTTAAATGCCTGCTCTGCCTCGATCTCTCTTCCAAGCTCAAGCAACGCAAGCCCTAGGTTGTTGTGATAATGCAACGTCTTCGGGGCGTATTTGATAGCTCTTGAAATATAATCCTGGCTTTTTTGATGGTCGCCTTGAGTTGAAGCGATCACACCTAGCAAATGCAGCGCATCTGGATTATCTGGCGTCTCATTCAATACTCTTTGATAAATCACTTTTGCCTCATCAAGCCTACCAGCCCGATGAAGCTGCTTTCCATCAGCAATTTCTTGTTCCAAATTGTCTGCCATATCTCTTCTATCCAATAAAGGCTTCAACTTTTATATGAGAGATAGCATCAAGGAAACCAGGTTATTAAGTCAAAAAAAACGGGCGCCGAAGCGCCCGTTCTTTATTACACGTTTTCTAAGAGAACTTAGAAAGTGTGTACGAGACCCATAGAGAAACCACTCTGGTCGCCGCCGCTGACTGAAGTCAGCTTGTCGCCGTGACCTGCAACACCCAATTGACGTGCTGAGTTGTCATCATTGGTCAGTGAAGAGTACATACCGTATACGGTGGTGCGCTTGCTCATCACGTGGTCAAGACCGATTGCCCACATTGAAGCCTCATCAAGGTTATTTGAAGACTCGTTTACAGTGGTGTAAGCAGCCTTGATTTTGTTGTTACCAAAACCCTGGGTCAAAGCAACAGTCCATGCATCACGGTCGTGGTCAGTCTGACCGTCGGTGTTCTCCCAAACGAAACCAGCCATGGTAGCGCCCATGGTCATGGAAGCTGCGAGACGCAGGCCGTCAACAGTCCCAGAAGTGCTGAAGTTGTGACGCTCGAAAGCACCACCCAGCATCAGGCCACCGCTCTTGTACTTAACGCTTGCGCTGAATGCGTCGGTGTTGTTGTCATCCTCAGCAGAGGTATCATTGGTGTGATCGGTTACGTATGCGCCGATGACTGAAACACCACCCATGTTTGGTGAGATGTATGCGATGGTGTTCTTGGTACGCATGTTGAAGGTGTGGCTGGTGTCGTTGTTGGTACCGAGCAGTGCGCGGTTATCACCAATAGTGTCGCCGAAGGGGTTAACGTTCATCAGCTTGAAAGGAGTTTCGAGCTTACCCATTGCAACGGTACCGAAGTCACCAGCAAGACCGAGGAAAGACTGGCGAGAAGCCCACTTGGCGCCATCCGCCTCATCAAGAACAGTGTCATTCTCAACCTGCCATACAGCCTTCAGGCCGTTACCCAGATCCTCAGAACCCTTGAAGCCAATGCGTGAAGAGTTGCTTGAGATAGAGGTGTTGTCGCTGTCAGATGAATCTGAGCTATCGGTAGCATCGATAGAGACGTGCATCTTGCCGTAGATGGTGACGTCTGCGTTAGCAGCCATAGGTGCGGTCATTGCAGCTGCAACTGCGAGAGCGAGAAGCTTCTTGTTCATGTAGATCTCCTTAAAGGATTTAATAAAAACAGTTGTTGTGTATTCATCGGACGAGAGTGATATTAGTCGCTCTTTTTCTCCAATGCAACACTTTTTTCAAAAAAAACTACAAAAAGTTCAATTGTTGATTTTTTGCAACACTTGGAGATAAAAATAGCCGGTACATCGCTGCACCGGCTTCTCTTGTGGCTGGGGAACAAGGATTCGAACCTTGGTTGGCGGAGTCAGAGTCCGCAGTCCTGCCGCTAGACGATTCCCCAATATATATAGTGTGCTTAACGCTTGGAGAACTGGGTGGCACGACGCGCCTTGCGCAGACCGACCTTCTTACGCTCAACCTCACGTGCATCACGAGTTACATAACCCGCCTTACGCAGCGAAGGACGCAGCGACTCATCAAATGCCATCAGTGCGCGGGTGATACCGAGACGGATTGCACCGGCCTGGCCTGAGCCACCGCCGCCACAGACGCTAACCTTAACGTCAAACTTCTCCTGCATCTCAACACACTCGAGTGGCTGACGAACAACCATCCGTGCGGTCTCACGACCAAAGTACTCATCCAGCGAGCGACCGTTTACCACGATATCGCCCTTACCCTGGGTCAAATAGACACGCGCCGTTGAACTCTTGCGGCGACCGGTTCCGTAATTCTGCTGTTCAGCCATCTGCTATGCGTCCCGTATTAAATTTCTAGAGGCTTGGGCTGCTGGGCGGCATGGTTATGCTCAGACCCTGCGTAAACCTTGAGTTTGCGATACATTGCGCGACCCAGTGGGTTCTTTGGCAACATACCCTTCACTGCCAGCTCAATTACCGACTCAGGCTTCTTGGCAACCAGCTTCTCGAAGCTGATTGATTTGAGGTTACCGATGTAGCCGGTGTGGTGATAATACATCTTGTCCTTGGCCTTGTTGCCAGTGACACGAATCTTCTCCGCGTTGATAACAACGATGTAATCACCGGTATCAACGTGGGGAGTATATTCTGCTTTATGTTTGCCACGCAGGCGGTGAGCCACTTCGCTCGCGAGCCTACCAAGGGTCTTTTCGCTAGCGTCGACTATGAACCAATCGCGCTTTACTTCTGCCGGTTTTGCACTAAACGTCTTCATGTTGCCTTATCCCGTAACAAGAGCCTGAGAAAGAGCCGGGTATATTACCCAAGACCCCCCCTTCACACAAGATCTTTCTGACACCTGAATTTCAGACAAAAAAAAGCGCGGCCAAAGTGAGGAGCCGCGCGTAAAAAATATCCACCAAAGGAGGATGGAGGAGTCAGCTGAAAGATCAGCATGTAAGAATTTTCTAATATTCCACTCCTAGTGTCAACCCCCAAGTTGAATTTAATCTAATTTCCCTCTAGATCACGCATCAGCCCCAAAAAATGATCAGGATCTACAGCCGCTAGAGGGTGCGATATGGAGGGACTTTCGTGATGCAGATGCGCTTCTGGCTCTTGCATTGCCAACCGAGCCAGCTCAGGCACCCAGCCATTGCCATCGATGTAGGCAATTTCACTCTTCTCACCCCCGGAACACTCAAGCGGAAGATCACTCTCAGCCATATCAAAATGAGCCATCACACACCTCCAAATCAGAATCGACTTCTAATATGAATATCGGCAGCTTCTCCGCGAGGTTGAGGCGTGATGAATTGAACGAGACCGTTGTTATGTTGTCATATCGCGCGGCAGCGCAAGATCTGATCGGTTACCAGGAACTCTTAAGCAAACAATTTAACCATCGCATCAAGTCCGTCACGCTGTTCCAGAAGCCCATCCCAGACCCTATTGATCTGCTCTTGAGTGAGGCCAAGTGCCGCAATCACCTGCTCTGGCAGCTCCACTCCCTCAGCATCGCTCTGCTCAATTTGCATCAGCAATCGATCAGAGAGCAACACTATCCTTGTGATCGCCTCATGCTCACCAGAAAAGAAACAGTCATGATGATATCGGGCTGCGGCGACCAACTCCTGTGGCAGCCCCCAGACATCAAGCAACAGGGCACCACACTCTGCATGGCTCATTTCAAACAGTGATGCCTCACGCTCCAAGACCGTCTGCTCTGGATGCTCATTAATTGACGCAGAGAACTCTGCCATTCGCTCAGGGAAAAGATAGGCAAACATCAGATGACCAATATCGTGCAGCAGCCCCGCCAGATAGACCACACCCGGCTGCGGCCGATGCGACATTGGCATCTCCTCAGCCAGCCGCTGCGACAGTTGCGCGCTGTAGACTGCATGCTCCCATAGCGACATACCGGCAATCTTCACGGGCGCTGTTTTCATGCTACTACCAACCAGCATGCCCAGCGCGAGATGCAGCACAAAATCAAAACCAAGCACCCGCGCAACTGCGGCCTGGATAGAATCGATATCACCGCGACGTGCAAACATGGGGGAGTTGGCGTAACGCAGCACCTGCGCTGTCAGCGCCGGGTCCTGCTCTATGATCTGGGCAAGTTCGTAGGCACCCGCGTGCGGATCATTCCGTATATAGAGCAACTGACGCGCAGCATCAGGCATGATCGGAAGCCCATCAAGGGAGATAATTTTGTCGTGCAAACTGGAGATCAAACTGCTGTCCTAACTATCTTATTGTTGTTCTCAACCAATCCGTAGTCCGTTCCTGCTTCCTAAGACCTACTTCGTAAATGGATAATACACTAACTCATCGTCGTACCCATAAATCTTTACTAAAAAAGCCACTAAAACACCCAGCAATTGTGTTAACTAACTATCAGCAGGCAATAAAAAGGCCCGTTCAACCTGAGCTGAACGGGCCTTTTTAAACGGAAGCGATTAACCGCGCTTGGCCATCATCTCTTCCATAATTGGGGTCAGGATGATCTCCATCGCAAAGCCCATCTTGCCACCCGGAACAACCAGGGTGTTACGACGAGACATAAAGCTGTCCTTAATCATGCTCTGCAGATACTGGAAGTTAACGTTGTACTTCTTCGGATCCTTAAAGCGGATAACCACAAAGCTCTCATCAGGCGTCGGGATATCGCGCGCGATGAAAGGGTTTGAGGTATCAACAGTCGGTACACGCTGGAAGTTGATGTCGGTGCGTGAAAACTGCGGGGTAATGTAGTTCATGTAGTCAGGCATGCGACGCAGAATAGTATCTACAATTGCCTCAGCCGAGTAACCGCGCTGTGCATTATCACGGAAGATCTTCTGGATCCACTCCAGGTTAACGATCGGTACAACGCCGATTTTCAGATCTGCGTACTTGGAGACATCCGCGTTGCCATCCTTCGCACAACCGTGCAGACCCTCATAGAAGAGCAGGTCGGTCTCTTCAGTAATATCATCCCAGGGAGTGAACTGACCGGCAGTGTAGTCGGTACCCCCAAGACGTGCGTTGTGCTCAACCGCCTCTTCATCGCTGTGGATGTAGTAGCGACGCTTGCAGGTACCGGTCTCGCTGTAGGACTTGAAGGTCTCGGCGATCTTATCGAAGTGGTTGGCCTCAGGACCGAAGTGGCTGAAGTAACGGTTACCCTCAGACTCAGCCTTGGCCATCGCCTCTTTCATCGCAGCACGATCAAAGCAGTGGAACGAGTCACCCTCAACAACCAGCGGCTTGATGTTCTCACGATAGAAAATGTGCTCGAAGGCGTTCTTTACAGTGGTAGTACCTGCACCGGAAGAACCGGTAACCGCAACAACGGGATGCTTGGCAGACATATCAATCTCCTTAACTTTTTATTCAATTCAAAACTAATAATTGGGTACGCGGAATATCCAGCGTGCTCCCAGTGCACCCCCAAACATATTTACTATGGAGGCCACCCAAATTCGGTCTGTGCCGCACTAGACTGCGACACGAAGCCGTCAATTGAACCATTTTCGGCCACAAAAATACACCAAATTCTGACTTTTAAACTGGGTTATGAGCGATGCAATACTATCTCCGAGGAGACAACCACTATAAAGAGGCGGGCTACTAGTTTAAGATACGCGGTTAACCGAAACCCTTTGATCGATAACTTAAAAACGCATAAGAGGCCCATAGTGAGCGAGTCAGAGCAGTCCGAAACAAAACCCTGGATGAAACTCCTGCCATTCATGAACTGGTTGGGAGAAGCAAAAAACCCAACCACCATCCGTGCTGATCTGATCGCAGGCATTACCGTTGCCTTGGTACTGATCCCCCAGTCGATGGCCTATGCGCAGCTGGCTGGACTCCCCCCATACTACGGTCTCTACATCTCCTTTATGCCGGTGATCATCGCGGCACTTTGGGGCTCTTCAAAGCAGCTGGCTACAGGTCCGGTGGCGGTGGTATCACTACTGACCGCCTCGGCGATCATCCCTCTGGTTGGAGATCCGGGTGCCATGACCGAAGCGCAGATGATCAGCATCTATGCGCCGCTCGCTATCCTGCTCGCCTTTCTGGTCGGCACCTTCCAACTTTTCCTCGGCGTGTTTAAGCTTGGCGTTATCGTCAACTTCCTCTCCCACCCCGTTATTGTCGGCTTCACCAACGCTGCCGCGATGATCATCGGCCTGTCGCAGCTAAACAAGATCTTCGGCGTGAGCAAAGAGCGCAGTGAAAGCTTCGTTAACGATATCTGGGGGGTGATTCAGCAGGTTCCCGATCACACCCACATTCCAACGTTCCTGTTTGGTGCTAGCGCGATCTTGATCCTGTGGGGTTTCAAGAAGTATCTGCCGAAGATTCCCGGCGTTCTGGTTGCCGTTGCCGGTACCATCGTAGTGAGCTGGATGGTCGGTTATGAAGCAATGCGCCCCGGTGCCGTGGTCGGCACCATCCCCGAGGGTCTGCCCTCCTTCACCATGCCAACCTTCGATCTCGACATGATGGGCACCCTCATCACCAGCGCAATCGTGATCTCACTGGTCGGTTTCATGGAGGCAATCTCGATTGCCAAGGCGATGGCTGCCAAGACCAAGGATCGTATCGATCCCAATCAGGAACTGATCGGTCAGGGGCTCGGCAACATCACTGGTAGTTTCTTCCAGTCCTACCCGGCATCCGGCTCCTTCTCCCGCTCTGCGGTCAACCTCGGCGCAGGCGCGAAGACCGGTATGTCCTCAGTCTTCACCGGCGTAATCGTGGTCATTACCCTGCTCTTTCTTACCCCACTGCTCTACCACCTGCCCAAGGCGGTACTGGCTGCTGTAATCATCATGGCGGTTATCGGCCTGATCAACTTCAAGGCTGTAATCCACGCCTGGCACGCCAGCAAGCATGATGGTATTGCCTCAATCGTCACCTTTGTCGCCACCCTTGGCTTCGCTCCACATCTCGACAAAGGCATCATGGTCGGTGCTGGTCTAGCCATCCTGCTCTACCTCTACCGCACCATAAGCCCACGCGTTGCCCAACTTGGTCGTTTTGAGGATGGCACCCTGCGTGACCTACGAGTCTATCCGGAGCTTCCCACCGATGAGCGTATCATCCTGATTCGCTTCGACGGTTCACTCTACTTCGCCAACGTCGCCTATTTCGAAGACACCATCCTCGCCGCAGTAGCTGACAAGCCCAGCGCACGTTATGTTTTGGTTGTGGGTGATGGCATCAATGAGATGGACGCCTCGGGCGAAGAGGTGCTGCGTCACCTGATCGAACGCCTGCGTGGTAACGGCATCTTCATGGTGGTCTCTGGCCTCAAACGCCAGGTACTTGATGTGATGCGCCACACCGGCCTTTACGAGATACTCGGCAGCGGCAATATCTACGCCACCGAGGACCAGGCACTCTCTGCTATCTACGACCAGATCAATCCTTACGGCGATGAGGGCAATTTCTGTCCATTGATGCCTGAGAAGGCGTGATCAACAGATAGATCACAACATGCACAAAAAAGGGGCCAAATGGCCCCTTTTTTGTGGCTCTCGACATCTGACAAGATCAGGGCAACTCGCCCACCACCAACCATCTTCTCAGATAAACCTCGGGTATCCTCATTACAACAGACCAATAAGTAGATAACCACCTGCACCACGCCGTGCACAGGAGAACACAGGCAGATAGACAGCCCCCGCCAAATTAGCGGTGGGCCAGGATCTATACCATTTGCTTACAGGTAGTAGAGCACCAGAGACAGACCCAACAGCACCGCCACCCACATCACCATACTGCCGGTAGGCCAGGTACGGGCGAGAATGCCATAGGAACCGTGGTGGTGGACGAGGCCCTTGATGCACGACTCGATCACCCTTAGCCCACCCGTCCGCAGATTGCGGTCGATAGGGGCCAAACGAGCCAGGAGCAGTTGCACAGAATCGGGCATTATGCGGCGGTAGAGCCAATCGATATCGACATTCACCGACTTCAGCTCCGGCGGGTAGATGTGCGCCAGTTTGAGCCAGGTGAAGGCAAGTGCCGAGAAGGCGAGCAGCTGCAGCTGTGCCAGTACGTGACTGACGTCATAGGGAGAGTAGTCGAGCTGGTATGGCAGCAGTGCATAGAGATAGTGCGGGAAGCTGCCTATACCGATACAGAAAAAGGCGCCGATAGTCATCGCGATGAGCATATTGGTCGGGGCCTCATGCGCGGTAGCGACATGCTTCGAGTCGTGATGGAAGAAGGCGAAGAACGGAATCTTGATGCCAGCGTGGTGGAATACCCCTGCGGCGGCAAACAGCAGCGCCAGCCAGATCGCTTCATAACCTTGATTCAAGGCCGCAGCGACAACCATCGACTTGCTGACGAAGCCGCTGAAGAGCGGGAAGGCGGAGATCGATGCCGCACCGATCATGCAGAGGATCGCCGTCTTCGGCATTTTCTTATAGAGCCCGCCCAGCTCGGAGCCTCGGATCTCGCCGGTGACATGGAGCACCGCACCCATGCTCATCATCAAGAGGCCTTTAAAGAGCACATCATTAAACGCGTGAGAGACCGCTCCATTCAATGCCAGCTCGGTGCCGATACCGATTCCGACCACCATGAAGCCGAGCTGGTTGATCAGACTGTAGGCGAGTACGCGACGCAGGTCATTCTCGATTACCGCATAGAAGATCGGGAAGCAGGCCATCAGGGCGCCGATGTAGATCAGGATCTCGGTGCCTGCATAGCCACGCGCCAGGGCATAGATTGCCACCTTGGTGGTGAAGGCACTGAGAAAGACGGTACCGGTCGGGGTCGACTCCGGGTAGGCGTCGGTCAACCAGCTGTGCAGCATGGGGAAGGCACTCTTGATGCCGAAGGCGAGGAAGATCAACAGACCACCCGGCGCATCCAGGCCGATGTGGTTGAACTCAAGCCCATTCCCCTGACTCGCATAGATGATGGCACCGGCCAGCAGCAGCACACCAGAACCGACCTGCATCAACAGGTAACGAATACCGGTGTGCAACGAGCGTTCAGTACGACGTGCGAAGACCAGGGCCGCCGAGGTGACGGCAAGCAGCTCCCAGTAGACAAACAGCGTGAGCAGATCACCAGCAAACACCGCACCAACCGCACTGCCCGCGTAGGCCAGGGCGGAGACATCCTGAAGCTTGTCCTTTACATGCAGAGCAAAGACCACACCGATGAAGGCGGCGAGATGGAACAGGTAGCCGAACAGGATGGAGAGCTGATCGACGCGCACTGGCGTCAGCGCCAGCCCCATCAACTGCGCCTGCGTGGCCATACCGGCATCGAGGGAGTAGACACCGAAGGCGCCGACCAGCGGCGTGATCAGCATTACCAGGTTGCGAAGCATGCCGCGTGTCACGGCGACCAGCAGCGCACCGATGAACAGCGGCAGTGCCGGAGTAATAGAGGTGAGCGACTCAAGCATGGTCCTCTTCCTCCCTTTCCTGTTTTTCGCTCTCCAACTCTTCGTTCTCTATAGAATCACCGTAATAATTCTCATCACGCATCACCAACTTGCGCATCTCCTTTGCCAGTAACACCAGCAACACGCAGGCGACAAAACCGTAAATAGCGTAAAAACCGAACCACGCCTCCCAGGGGTGAGCCACATGACGATGCAGTACTGCATCCAGAGCAAACAGGATCACGCAGACAGCGAGCAGGGCGCGCACTACCAGCTTCACATTCCTCGGCTTGTCGAAGAGATACTCTCTCTTATCATCGTCGCTCATTTCACTATCTCTCCAGCCAGCTGATAGAGGGAATCGGGATAGAAGAAGAGCAGGACGCAGCCCACAGACGTAATGCCAATAGCTATCAGACTGGCAATTGGCGCCTCCTTGATCCCACCCTCGGCTGCATAGCTACTGGGCTTGGCGAAAAAGGCGCGTAGTGGCACCGCCAGCAGGTAGGCGATATTCAACAGCGAGCTAACCAACAGCACTGTCGTGAGAATCCACGCTTCGGTATCCAGCGTACCCTGCACCAGCAACCATTTACTCCAGGTACCGCCCATCGGTGGCAACCCGATGATCGAAAGTGCACCGATCAGGAACGCGAACATGGTGAGCGGCATACGGCGGCCTATCCCGTTGAGGTCACTCACCTTGCTCTTGTGAGCGGCAACCAGAATAGCGCCTGCACAGAAGAAGAGGGTGATCTTGCCGAAGGCGTGCATGGCGATATGCATGCTGCCACCGACCACACCGGCGGCCGCGCCAAGCATGGCACCCATGACGATATAGCCGAGCTGGCTGACCGTCGAGTAGGCCAGTCGCGCCTTGAGGTTGTCCTTGGTCATCGCCACCAACGAGGCAGCCACGATGCTAAAGGCTGCGATATAGGCCAGCCAATCGGCACTGGCCAACGACGAGATCTGATCGAGACCGAAGATGTAGACCGCCACCTTCAACACGGTAAACACACCCGCCTTCACCACCGCTACAGCATGCAACAGGGCCGAGACGGGCGTTGGCGCCACCATCGCTGCAGGCAGCCAACGGTGGAAGGGCATCAAAGCCGCCTTACCGGTACCAAAAACGAAGAGCAGCAGCAGCACACCAAGAACGGCGCTATCACTGCCAGGCGGGAAGATTCCGCCCTTGGTGAAGTCAAGTGTACCGGCGATCAGCCACGTCCAGACCATAGCCAACAGCATGAAGGCGACCGAGGTCCCCATCAGCAGGCCGAGATAGACCCGCCCCGCCCTGCGCGCCTTCTCTGTACCGGCGTGGGTCACCAACGGATAGGTGGCGATGGTCAGTATCTCGTAGAAGACAAACAGCGTCAGCATGTTACCGGCCATGGCGATGCCCATGGTGGCAAAGATGGAGACAGCGAAGGCGGCGAAGAAACGGGTCTGGTGATGCTCGTTATGGCTGCGCATATAACCGATGGCATAGCCCGCCGTGATCGGCCAAAGGAAGCTGGCGATTAACGCGAACAGGATACCCAGCGGGTCGGGGCTCAGCACTAGCCCCAGACCGGGGAAAGGTTCAGCCATCATCCAGGTAGGCGGCTGGTCCCACTGCATGCCAGAGGCCAGAATCGCCACCAGAATGAAGAGCAGCCCCCCCGAGAGCAGACTCACCGCCTCGCGCAGATTCGGCGAGAAACCGGTGTAGACAATACCGATGGCGGCCAGCAGGGGCAGCAACAGAATTGCCGGCAGCAGTAACTCCTGGCTCATCCTCCTGCCCCCAGCAATAGATTCGCAATCCGTTCGGCAACACCCACAGTCAGATCCGTGTGAATGCCGAAATAGAGATTAGCGCCCACCAACACCCACACCGGCAGCAGCAGTGAGAAGGGCGCCTCCGCCACGGCTGCGGCCTTTTTGTCACGGGTAGAGAGGTAGGCCGCCTCGATAATCTTCCAGACGTAGATCAGGGCGAGGAAGGAGCCGATCAGGATCAACACCGCCAGGGGCCACAGATTCTGCTCCAGCACACCGAGCACCAGATACCACTTGCTGACAAAGCCGGCGGTAGGCGGAACACCGATCAGGCTGAGGCCACCGATAACGATCGCCGCCATGGTCCAGGGCATGTGTCGCCCAAGACCCTTGAAATCATGCAGTGAGACGACACCGATCCGGTAGACCACTGCACCCAGAGCGAGAAACAGCGCCCCCTTCATCAGGGCGTGATTGAAGAGGTGCAGTACCGCCGCGGTCACGCCGGTGGCCGAGGCAAGGCCGATACCAAGGGCGATATAACCGATTTGCGCAACACTGGAGTAGGCCAGCAGACGTTTAATATTCTCCTGAAACACCGCCACCAGTGAGGCGGTCAGGATCGCCACCATACCCAGGGTGATCAGGATCAGACCCAGCGGCATCGCATCGAAAGCGAACTCCACACCGAAGATGGTGAACATGAAGCGCAGCATGGCGTAGACCGCCACCTTGGTCGCCGTCGCCGCCAGCAGTGCGCTCACTACCGAAGGTGCATAGGCGTAGGCGTTGGGCAGCCAGAGGTGCAGCGGGAAGAGCGCCAACTTAAGACCGATGCCGACCACCAGGAAGGCGAACCCAGCGCGTACCGTGCGCGTATCGGTCAACTCAGGCAGGCGCGTGGCAAGATCCTGCATGTTGAGGGTGCCGGTCATCATGTAGAGGAAACCGATACCGATAAGGATAAAGGTGGCACCAATAGTCCCCATCACCAGATACTGGAAGGCTGCGCTGAGGGCGCGTCGGTCCTTGCCCATACTGATTAGCGCATAGGAGGCGAGCGACGAAATCTCGAGGAAGACGAAGACATTGAAGGCATCACCGGTGGTGATGATCCCGGCCAGGCCAGCCAGGGCCAGCAGCAGCGCCGCATAGAACTGGGCATGATTCTCTTCCGGGATCTCACGTTCCACGCTGAGGCGGGCAAAGCACATTACCAGCGCGGCAATGGCGGTGACGATGAGCAACACATAGCTGCCGAGCAGGTCAACGCGATACTCAATGCCCCAGGGTGCCGCCCAACCACCGAGCAGGTAGCTGACCGTACCCGAGTCCATCACCTGTGCATGCAGGGCAACTGCGGCGAAGAAACTGCTCCACGTCGCCACCAGGGCGACCAGCCAGGCGCCCCCCCCACGGGCGACCAGCACGCAGAGCGGTGCCGCCAGCAACGGGATTATAATAGCCAGGACGGATAGATGGTCTGTCAGATTCAAACCATTCCCCTTCTCAGATAGAGCCTGTCACTTGCGCTACTCATAACTCCTCACGCTCATCCGCTTCGTTATCCATCGCCTGTATCTCATCCTCTTCCACGCTGTTGTAGGCCTCACGGATACGCACAATCAACGCCAGCCCCACCGCGGTGGTGGCCACGCCGACGACGATGGCGGTGAGGATCAGCACATGGGGCAAGGGGTTGGAATAGAGGGTTACAGCTGGATCGTAAATGGGCGCACTACCGCCGGCCACCTTACCGATGGAGATATAGAAGATGAAAACCGAAGCCTGAAACAGGCCAAGGCCAACGACCTTCTTCACCAAATTACCCTGGGCGATGACCACATAGAAACCTGCCATCATCAGGAAGATCGCCACCCAGTAGTTGAACAGACCGGGAATTTCACTCATGGCATACGCCTCCGTCCAGAGAAGGCGTAGAAGATCGTCAGCACCACCGAGAAGACAGTAATGCCAACCCCGAGCTCAACCAGCAGGATACCCAGATGCTGACCGGCAACCGGGTCCTGCGCCAGGGCCGAGTAGTCGAGGAAGTTTTTCCCGGCCAGAAGGCTGTATATGCCTACGCCGCCGTAGATCAATACGCCCAGGGCGGCCAAGCGCGCTAACATGCGCGGCGGCACCACCAGTCGGGTGTCACCCTCGCCGAAGATCAGATCGTAGAGCACAAAACCGGTAGCGAAGATCACTCCCGCCTGGAAGCCACCGCCAGCACCATAGTCGCCGTGAAACTGTACATAGAGCGCGTAGAGAAAAATAAACGGCATCAAGGCCTTGGCCACCATACGCAGCACCACCTGATCACCAATTGCGCTACGGCCGGGGCGAGTTTGCGGCCCCTCTCGAATACCGAGCAGAAGCAGTACCGCCAGACCAGCAGTGAAGATCACCACCGTTTCACCCAGAGTGTCATAACCACGGTAACTGGCCAGTACCGCCGTAACCATATTCGGTACCCCAACCTCTTGTGGTCCCTGTTCGATATAGCGTGGCGCCACATGCTGATTAGCGGGCGAGTTGGCATCCCCCAGCAGCGGGGCATCCAGAGTACCGTAGATAAGGGCCGCACCCGTCACTGCCACCACGATCAACGGTATCAGGCGTCCATGTTTTGGGCGCTGTTCATAACGGTACGTCAGACGCAAAGCAGAGAGCATCAATACCGTTGAGACACCAGCACCCACTGCTGCCTCGGTGAAGGCCACATCTACGGCATCGAGACTCATGAACAGCACCGCAGATAGGAAGCTGTAGATACCAAACAGCATCACCACCACAAATAGATCATGGTGACGAATAGCTGCCACAGAGGTGATCACCAGAAAGCCCAGCAGGACCATATCGAGCATCGCTACGATGACGCTTTCTCCTCATCCGTTCCGGGCACAGCATCCTGATCATCCGCCAACTGCGGTTTATGCCCACCGTGTAGTGCCGCTTTGGCCATGGCATGGCTGGCCGTCGGGTTGGTCGCCAGCACAAAAACTAGCACCATCAACAACTTGGCGGCATCCAGGGTGAAGCCCATCTGCAGCATCACTCCCAGTAGCAACAGCGGTGCTGCCAGGGTCTCGGTCACACCGACAGCGTGCACACGCGAGAAGAAATCAGGGAAACGCAGCAGACCGACCCCGCCAGTTATACAGAGGAAACCGCCGCCGAGCAGACAAATCCAACTGGCAAGATCGATCACCGCACTCATGAGCGATCCTCCGAAACGCCGTATTCGAAGAAGCGCATAACCGCGATGGTACTGACGAAATTGACCATGGCGTAGAGCAGGGCCACATCGACAAAACTGGGCCAGCCCATGGCGTATCCGCCAACGGCGATCAGGAGCACGGTTTTGGTGCCGAACATGTTCGCCGCCAACATGCGGTCATAGACGCTAGGACCACTAAAGGCCCGAATCAGGGCCAGGACCATGGTGACAAGGATAGCGATGACGGCGGCTAAGAACATCGGGATTAGAGCCCCAACCGTTGGATGCGTCTTTCCATCTCACCCTCTTCCAGATCTCTGATCCCCTCCTCCGAGAGGGCGTGAACCAGAAAGTGGTCCTCACACACTTCGGTGGTGAGGGTGCCGGGAGTGAGGGTGATGGAGTTGGCATAGAGGGTCTTGTCCAGATTTGATGTCACCTTGATATCAAGGCGACGCCAGCGCGGATCGATCGGCATCTCCGGGTCCCAGATGCGGCGCACCACATCGACATTTGCCTTGACCACAGCCCAGAGCAACCAGAAGATATAACCGAAAAAGCTCAGCGAAACCTTGGCCTTCACCGATGCGCCATCCACACGGTTCATGCGCCGCGCAGTCCAGAGTACCAGCAGCACCGAAAGCACACCCAGGCTCAGCAACAGCCCGGTATAGTGACCGGAGAGCAGTAACCAGAACAGACAGAGCAGTACAGCTGAGGCAAGGAGAGGCATTCTTCTTGTTATCCATTAAAGCAGGCACCAATGCCTTGGGCAGTTATCTTATGTGTTCAGGCAGCAGATTTCTACCCACGCCATTTCGCACAGAACAAGCAGGCGCACGATGCTACAAGCGTCGACGATAGTGTAGATCCCACACCCCGTGACCAAGACGCAATCCACGCTGTTCGAACTTGGTCAATGGGCGTTCTTCGGGGCGATCGACGAAGAGCGCCTTATCTGCACTGTTCTCCAGCAGCGGCTCTGCCTCGAGAATTTCGACCATATGGTACGCGTAATCCTCCCAGTCGGTTGCCAGATGGAAGAGACCATTCGCCTTCAGCCTCGATGCGATCAATGTCACAAAGGGTGGTTGGACAATGCGTCGTTTGTGATGGCGTTTCTTGTGCCACGGGTCGGGAAAGTAGAGCAACACCGCATCGAGCGACGCATCGAGCACCATCCTCTCCACCACCTCAACCGCATCGTGACAGATCACCCGCACATTGCTCAGCTCCAGCTCCTCGATACGGCGCAACAGTCGTCCGACACCAGGGCGATGAACCTCAATACCGATGTAGTCGTTTTCAGGATGGGCGGCAGCCAGGGTGACTAGTGTCTCGCCGTTACCGGAGCCGATCTCCAGTGTGACGGGGGCATCCCGACCGAATAGCCGCTCAAAATCGAGAGGCTGGTCGCTAAACTCAATGCCGAACTGCGGCATCAAGCGCTCCCACGCCTGCTGCTGCCCCGGGGTAAAGCGTCCCTCGCGGCGAACAAAGGAGCGGATGCGTCGAATGGTGTCACTCATGGGAGGATATCTGGCACATCCTTGTGCCAAGCAGAATCAGAAGAAGGTTCCGTCGATAGGACTGGAGGCACTTGCATAGAGCTTGCGCGGCATACGCCCAGCCAGATAGGCCTCACGGCCCGCCTCAATCGCCTTTTTCATCGCAGAGGCCATCAATACCGGATTACCTGCCCCGGCGATGGCTGTATTCATCAGCACACCATCACAGCCAAGCTCCATCGCCACAGCCGCATCGGAGGCGGTACCGACACCGGCATCGACCAGAATCGGCACATTGGCGTTCTCGATGATCAGACGGATGTTATAGGGGTTGCGGATACCGAGCCCAGAGCCGATTGGCGCAGCCAGTGGCATTACCGCCACACACCCCATCTCCTCGAGACGCTTGGCAGTGATTGGATCGTCGGTAGTGTAGACCATCACCTTAAAACCGTCATTGATCAGCGTTTCGGCCGCCTTCAGTGTCTCGACCACATCAGGGAAGAGGGTCTTCTCATCACCGAGCACTTCGAGCTTGACCAGGTCGTGGCCATCAAGCAGCTCACGTGCCAGACGACAGGTACGTACCGCATCATCGGCGGTATAACAGCCGGCTGTATTGGGCAGAATGGTGTATTTCTCAGGCGGCACCACATCAAGCAGATTGGGCTCATCGGGATTCTGGCCGATATTGGTGCGACGAATCGCCACGGTAATAATCTCGGCACCACTCGCCTCGGTAGCCAGACGGGTCTCTTCGAGATCCTTATATTTGCCGCTACCGACCAGCAGGCGTGAACCGTACTCAACCCCGGCAATCACCAGTGGGCTATCAGCTGAAAGTTTGGAATCTGTCATTACTCTATCTTCTAGTTAGCTATTTGAAAGACGGGTGGTTAACGGTAACCGCCACCAATGGCGTGCACAATCTCCAGCCGGTCACCATCCTGCAGCGCCTGACTCTCGTGTTCGCTGCGCGGTACGATCTCAAGGTTCAGTTCGATCGCGAGACGACGCCCATGCAGGTCCATAATCTCAACCAATCCAGCCAGTGTGCTCCCGTCGGGGATCTCACGCGGCTCGCCGTTAACTGTGATATTCATAGGTATTCAGTCGGAAATCAAAAACTCGGACGACCATTCTACAACAACACCCCGTGCCGATGGTGGGTTAATCGACGATGTAACCATACTTGGCCAACTCCAGCCCGGTCAGCGACTCAAGCTTACGGTTACTCTCCGCCAATAGCGGATGCAGTCGAGCCACGACCTGCTCCGAAGGCGCAGCAGAGTAGATCTCACTGCCATATTTCAGATAGAAGGTAGGCTTCGTCAGTCCGACCAACAGCCGAGCTACGGCACCGATCAGAAAACGTCCCGGCATCGTTAGCCAGCCGGTGCGGTGGATATTGAGCCGCCAGCGATTTTTCAGCCGCTCATACTCCACCGTACGCAGCAACTCCGGTGCCGCATTGACCGCCAGATCGGGGGCATCGACACGCT
Organism: Solemya pervernicosa gill symbiont; assembly: GCF_002020875.1. Lineage (NCBI taxonomy): Bacteria > Pseudomonadati > Pseudomonadota > Gammaproteobacteria > Solemya pervernicosa gill symbiont. The sequence goes on from NZ_MPRL01000050.1 coordinate 57,691, forward strand.
GCTCTTCACCAATAAAGCGGGTGATCTGGTTAACAAACCCGTCCCGGTCTTCACGCATCATCTCAAGCGGCATCACCAGCACATTCTCGCGCCCGAACAGCCGCTGGTAGCGTTCCACCATCACATCGTAACCCTCCAGCGGCTCGGCCATCAGCTCATCGATACCGGCCGAAGTCTTACCACCACGGTAGTTCATCTTGTAACGGCTGATCGCCCAGCTGATCTGCTCTCGGATCACCACTACGATCTTCGCCCCTGGATAGGTACGCGCGATATTCTCAGCGATCATCTTATTGGAGTAGCGGTAGTGTTCACGCCCAACACGCTCCCAATCGTAGAAGACATCCTCAAAACCCTGGAACATCAGCTCGGTGTAGTCCTCACAGGAGAGCACCAGCCAGCGACTCTTCGGATTTGGGTTGACCATGTGACGGGCGACAATCTCCCGATAGGAGTCGGGGGTCATGCCATCGTAGAAGAGATGGTACTTCTCTCGTCGCGGCGCGAAGGCGACATTGGAGTAGTTACCCATACCCGGAAAGATCGTCTTCTGGAGATAGGTGCTGGCACATTTGGAGAGCCCGATGTGGACTACGACCTGCTGCTCGCTCATCGGCGATAGACCTCGTTCTGCCACAGATAATCGTAGCTATAGGGGAGGCCGAAGGTGGTCTCGACCATATATTTAATCACCCGCTCACCACTGAAATGTTCATGGTAGTGGGCGCGCCCAGCAGCGGCCACGGCGCGGCGCTGGGCATCATCCGCCTTGAACACCTTTAGCTTTTCTACCAACTGATCGAGATCACGGAAGAAGAGCACCTGCTCATCACTGAAGAACTCTCGCATGCGACTCTCTGGACTATCCCAGAGGCAGGTCAACAAACCATTGCCCATGAGCTGCGCAATACGATCAGAGGAGTAGAGCGGATAGCCTTCGTAACGATTGAGATTAAGCCCCATTTTGCTGGTCGCGATTACATCCTCGTAGTCGAGCCCCCATACCGCCGGGTAGCCGTGCATGCCGAAGCTCTCAAAGCTGACTCGATCACCTAGAGCCTGATGCAACTCACCGGCAAAGGTATAACGGTCATCACTCTTATTGCCGACACCGCAGAACATCAGGTCGCGCTTGAACTCACGCTTCTCGGCATTGTTCTGATCATCCCAACCGGCATCGGTGGCGTTGGGCAGAAAGGCAACGACATTCTGATCGGTCTGAAACTGTTTCAACAGCTCGCCACCGGTTGTAATAAAGATCGCATCGACTACCGGCATACGGTGCTGGATTTTTGAGATATTGCTCTCTCGCATTTTGACCGACTCATGCTCGTCCCAGAGCGGGTCGAGATTGCGATAGGCGATCTTCACCGCAGGCAGCAGTTTGCGAATCTCGGCCAGCGTCTCGTTTTCAATCAGGTCACAGTGGCCCATCAGAATGAAGTCAGGACGGAAGTTCTCACATGTCTCGATCAGATGGCGATTCGCCTGCGCCCGCCCCAGTGGTTTGATCCTCAGCGGCGCAGTAAAACTGGAGATATCACGATCAGAGTACTCACAGACCTTATAGTTGTTACGCACCATGCCATTGAAGAGCCGCCGCCCAGTCGAGACCTTGGTCCGACCGAAACGCCTGATCATAAGATTGTCGATGTGCACAATGCGCATCTATTAAATACCTGGATAGCTAGTGTTGAGAGAGTCGTACCACTGGGACACGGTAATCCCCCCATTAATAATGGTTCTCATAAGTAGGGATCATGCAGCCTGATTCAACTTCTGAACGGGTGTGATTCCACCCAGCGCTGAATGAGGTCG
>NZ_MPRL01000006.1:0-59465 GCF_002020875.1 Solemya pervernicosa gill symbiont
GTCGTTCGCTCGCGCTCTCAACTACGAATATGCAGACGGCGTCGACTATCGCGGACTAACCGCCTTCGCTTCGCTATCCATGGCGGTCAGCGAAGGTGTTCACACTCTCACCTTGAGGCATTGGGCCGAAAGCAACGATCTACTGTGCTAAAGTACGGTGATAGTTAACATCCACACTGAAGTAGAAACAGACAAATATACAGTCAGGAATTTCCGATAAGATGCCGACCATCACCATAGATCAGCTCTCTGTACTCCTCGTCGAACCCTCTGGTACGCAGGAGAGAATTATTCGCGGCCACCTTAACGATTTCGGGATTCCACTCGAACGGATACAGACCGCTCAGAATGGTAGTAGTGCACTGCAGATGATGCGTGGCTCTCGCCCCGATCTCGCTATTAGCGCTATGTACCTGCCCGATATGACCGGCACCGATCTGGTCGAGGCGATTCACACCAGTGACGACCTGCATGAGATCGGCTACATCCTGATCTCCAGCGAGACCAATATCCGCGTACTGGAGCCGATTCGACAGGCCGGTGCCATCGCCATCCTACCCAAGCCCTATGTACCCGAGCAGCTGAAGACCGCGCTCTATACCACTCTCGACGTGCTCGAGCCCGAGCCACTCGATCTTGATGATCAGCAGCTGACCATTCTACTGGTTGACGACAGCCTCACCTCACGTCGACATATTCGTCGCATGCTCGAGGGACTGGGAGTGGATGTCATCGTCGAAGCAGAGAATGGTAATGAGGCGATGGGAATGATCAATGAGCAGTTCTTCGATGCGATTGTGACCGACTACAATATGCCTGAGATGGATGGCAAGGAGCTGATCGACCATATTCGTAACAGTAGCAGTCAACCCGGGGTACCGATCCTGATGATCACCAGCGAACAGGACAACAGTCGTCTCGCTGCTGTTGAGCAGGCAGGCGTCTCGGCCATCTGCGACAAACCCTTCGATCCAGAAACGATCAGAAGCTATCTGAAGAATGCGTTGATCTGATCTAACCGATCACACAACAAAAAAGGGGCCGCTAAGCGGCCCCTTTTTTATGCTGCTGAGATAGCCCGTTATTACTAGGCTTCAACTGCCTTCATGCTGAGACGGATACGGCCCTGCTTGTCGACCTCGAGGACCTTAACCTTGATCACATCACCCTCGGTGAGTTTGTCGCTAACCTTCTCGACACGCTCATTGGAGATCTGTGAGATGTGTACCAGTCCATCCTTACCAGGAAGGATGGTGACAAAGGCACCAAAATCCATCAGCTTGGCGACCTTACCCTCGTAGACCACACCGACTTCAACATCAGCGGTGAGCTGCTCGATGCGGCGACGCGCCTCTTTGGCGGCGTTGTTGTCACTCGAGGCAACCTTAACGGTGCCATCATCACTGAGATCGATAGAGGCACCGGTCTCTTCGGTCAGGGCGCGGATGGTTGCACCACCCTTACCGATAACGTCACGAATCTTGTCAGGGTTGATCTTGAAGGTGAGGTAGCGTGGTGCAAAGTCAGACATCTCTTCGCGAGCTGAACTGATCGCCTTGTTCATCTCGCCGAGGATATGGAGACGACCATCCTTCGCCTGTGCCAGCGCCTGCTCCATGATCTCCTGGGTGATACCCTCAATCTTGATATCCATCTGCAGCGCGGTAACACCGTCATTGGTTCCGGCCACCTTAAAATCCATATCGCCGAGGTGATCTTCGTCGCCAAGGATATCGGTCAGAACTGCAAAACCGTTCTCCTCTTTGATCAGACCCATCGCAACACCTGCAACCGGCGCCTTGAGCGGTACACCCGCATCCATCATCGCCAGTGAGCTACCACAGACACTTGCCATGGAGCTGGAGCCGTTCGACTCGGTGATCTCTGAGACAACACGTACGGTGTAGGGAAAGTCCTCAACCGAAGGCATCGCTGCCGCTACACCACGCTTGGCCAGACGACCGTGACCAATCTCACGACGCTTGGGGCTACCAACGCGACCGGTCTCACCGACTGAGTAGGGAGGGAAGTTGTAGTGTAGCAGGAAGTGCTCCTTACGCTCACCTTCGAGTGCATCGATGATCTGTGCATCGCGCTGGGTACCAAGGGTGGTCACAACCAGTGCCTGGGTCTCACCACGGGTGAAGAGTGCAGAACCGTGGGTACGCGGCAGTACACCGGTACGGATGGTGATCGGACGAACGGTCTTGGTATCACGACCATCGATACGCGGCTCACCTGCAATAACACGGCTTCGAACAATGCGCTTCTCGAGCTTACCAACCGCACCGCCAACCTCATCACTGCTGAAGTTTGCATCGTCACCAGCGCTCAGCTTCTCGGTGATCTCGCCGCGGATCTGGGTCAGACGATCGTAACGATCCATCTTCTCACTGATCTGGTAGGCCTCGGTCAGAGCCGCTTCACCCTCGGCAGCAACGGCATCAGCCAGAGTGCTATCGACCTCAGGTGCCTGCCACTCCCATGCGGGGGCATTTACCTCAGCGGCCATCTCCTTGATCGCTGCGATCACGCTCTGAGACTGCTCGTGGCCGTAGATGACCGAACCAAGCATGACGTCCTCAGGAAGCTCCTTCGCCTCAGACTCAACCATCAGCACAGCACTCTCGGTACCGGCAACGATCAGATCGAGCTGCGACTCAGCCAGCTCGCTCATATCAGGGTTAAGTACGTACTCACTGTTGATATAACCAACGCGGGCTGCACCAACAGGACCATTGAAAGGCATGCCCGAGATAGCCAGCGCGGCAGACGAACCGATCAGCGCTGGAATATCGGGATTGATCTCAGGGTCGAGAGAGATAACGGTCAAAATCACCTGAACTTCGTTAGTGAAGCCCTTAGGGAAGAGCGGGCGCAATGGACGGTCAATCAGTCGTGCAGTGAGCGTCTCGTTCTCGCTCGGGCGTCCTTCACGACGGAAGAAGCCACCTGGGATCTTACCCGCAGCGTAGGTCTTCTCCTGATAGTCGACGGTAAGCGGGAAGAAGTCGCGTCCCTCAATCGCCTTGCGCATGCCAACGGCGGTTGCTAGCACGACGGTATCGCCCATGCTAACCATAACCGCGCCACTTGCCTGACGTGCAATCTCGCCGGTTTCCAGAGTTACGCTGTGCTTACCGTACTGAAAGACTTTTTTGATTGAGGCCACAATCGCTCCCTATTTAAGGTTTGATGATTATTGTGATTATTGTCGACGCTTAGCGACGCAGACCGAGGCGACCGATCAGACTCTGATAACGCGACTGATCCTTACCCTTCACATAGTCGAGCAGTTTGCGGCGCTGGTTAACCAGACGCAGCAGACCCTGACGTGAGTGGTGGTCGTGCTTATGAGTGCTGAAGTGCTCGGTCAGGTAGTCGATGCGGGCCGAAATCAGTGCAACCTGCACTTCTGGCGAGCCGGTATCCGTTGGGGAGAGCTGATACTCCTTAACGATCTCGCTCTTCTGTTCAGCATTAATGGTCATCTATCTAAAACTCCTGAATCGATCAAAACAAAATATTTGAAAAAAGTTCGCGTATTCTACACGTTACATACCACCCCAAACAAGCAGGGCGGTGCATTTCTATGCCTGAATCAGCCTTTTGGGGGCGACTCGGCCATCATCCATCATCTCCCCGACACCGAGGAAGGTATTTTTACTGTTGTAGAGCCGTACACAACCGTCGCGAGGCGCCTTCGGCATCATCACCGGCTGCCCCTGCTTGATGTAGTAGGCAGCATCATCGTTGAGCATCAGGTCCGGCCAGTCGGCGATGGCACTCTCAATCGGCAGCAGCAGTTCATCGAGCACATGGTTACCCTGCTCGGCGGCTGCTTCAATCTGCTCCAGCGTCACCATCGAAACATCTTTGTAAGGCCCCACTTCAAGTCGTCTCAGCTCACTGACGTGGGCACCACAGCCGAGCACCTCTCCGATATCCTCAGCCAGAGTGCGCACATAGGTCCCCTTCGAGCAGCGCACATCGAGACGTAGTCGATCACCCTCAATCGAGAGAAAGGTCAGCTCATGAATGGTGACTGGGCGCGGCTCACGCTCCACCTCGATTCCCTCACGCGCAAGCTCATAGAGGCGTTTCCCCTGGTGTTTGAGGGCCGAAAACATCGGCGGCAACTGCATAATCTCGCCGCGGAACTGGCTCAGCACCGCCTCGATCTGCGGCTCATCGAGCTCAGGCACGGGGCGCGAATCAATAATCTCCCCCTCGCTATCGCCGGTTGAGCTCTTCTCACCCAATTTACACTCGACACGATAGAACTTGTCGGCATCGAGCAGGAAAGCGGAAAATTTTGTCGCCTCTCCCATGCAGAGCGGTAGCATGCCGCTGGCCAGTGGATCGAGACTACCGGTATGGCCCGCTTTGCGTGCTTTGAACAGACGCTTTACACGCTGCAGCGCATCATTGGAGGTAATACCCAGCGGCTTATCCAGCAGCAGCACACCATCTACTCTTCTGCCGAAATTACGTCGACGACCCATCTTGACCTCTGAAAGAATTAATTGAAGCTTGACTGTTAGCAGCTACGACTGGCCCGACTCATCTTCGTCGTCACCATCCTGCCGATCCGATGCACAGGCATCCTCAATCAGCTTGGAGAGGTGCATACCGCGCTCTACCGACTCGTCATAGATAAAGTGGAGCTGTGGCACGCTGCGCATCGCCATTTCCTGGCCGAGCGCATGACGCAGAAAACCTGCGGCACGATCGAGTGCTTTTTGCGTATCGGTAGCGGACTGCTGATCACCGAGTACGGTGAAGTAGACCTTGGCATGACCCAGATCGCGCGTCACTCGTACCGCCTGAATGGTGACCATTCCGACACGCGGATCCTTGACCTCATTGCGAATCAGCTCGGCCAGCTCACGCTGGATCTGTTCGCCAACGCGACGAGTTCTGGAAAACTCCTTGGGCATAGTAACGCTACTCAGTGAGTGGACAGGCAGCTGCGATAACAGCTGCTTGTCATGTACGACAGACTACAGGGTACGTGCAACTTCGGTCCGCTCGTAGCACTCGATCTGGTCACCCGCCTTGACGTCGTTGTAGTTCTTGACGCCGATACCACACTCGGTACCCGCTTTGACCTCATTCGCCTCATCCTTGAAACGACGCAGTGACTCAAGCTCACCTTCGTAGATAACCACGTTATCACGCAGTACACGGATAGGATTGCTGCGACGGACGGTGCCATCAACCACCAGACAACCGGCGATTGCACCCAGACTGGAAGAGCGGAACACATCCTTAACCTCAGCCAGACCGATAATCTCCTCTCTCACCTCAGGTGAAAGCATACCGCTCAGTGCACCCTTAACCTCATCAATCACATCGTAAATGACGCTGTAGTAGTGCAGATCGAGACCGGCATCACCAATGATTTGGCGTGCAGTGGCATCGGCGCGGACATTAAATCCGACGATGACCGCACTGGAGGCAACCGCCAGATTGGCATCCGATTCGGTAATACCACCGACACCGCTGGCGACGATCGAGACCTTCACCTCATCGGTGGAGAGCTTGAGCAGTGACTCACGCAGTGCCTCGACACTACCCTGTACATCGGCTTTGAGTACCAGATTGAGGCTATCGACCGTGCCCTCCTCCATCTGGGTAAACATATTCTCCAGCTTGGCCGCCTGCTGGCGTGCCAGACGCATATCACGCGTCTTGCCGTGACGGAACTCAGCCACCTCACGTGCCTTACGCTCATCAGGCAACACCTGCACATCGTCACCCGCATTCGGTGCACCGGAGAGGCCCAGAACCACGACAGGCATCGAAGGTCCCGCCTCTTCGATTTGATCACCATTCTCATCGAACATGGCACGTACACGACCGAACTCATGACCGGAGAGGATAATATCGCCACGTTTGAGCACACCCTCTTGCACCAGCAGCGTAGCCACCGGACCGCGCCCCTTATCAAGACTCGACTCAACCACAATGCCACGAGCTGGGCCTTCAGCAACTGCCTTCAGCTCCAGTACTTCGGCCTGCAATGAGATGGCATCGAGCAGTGCATCGACACCTTCACCGGTCTTGGCTGAAACGTGGGCGAACATGGTGTCACCACCCCAATCCTCGGGAATAACATCGTGCTGGGAAAGCTCGTTCTTGACCTTGTCCGGATCAGCCTCAGGTTTATCGATCTTGTTGACAGCGATAATCATCGGCACACCGGCTGCCTTTGAGTGCTGAATAGCCTCAATGGTCTGCGGCATCACACCATCGTCGGCACCAACTACCAGGATGACGATATCGGTAACCTTGGCACCACGGGCACGCATTGCGGTAAAGGCAGCGTGTCCTGGAGTATCGAGGAAGGAGATAACACCCTTGTCGGTCTCTACATGGTAGGCACCAATATGCTGGGTAATACCGCCCGCCTCTCCAGCCGTCACCTTAGTACGGCGGATATAGTCGAGCAGCGAGGTCTTACCATGGTCAACGTGACCCATAATGGTCACTACCGGCGGACGCTGCACCAGCTCACCCTCGTTCTGCGCCAGCTCGACCAGATTATCTTCAAGCGCATCGGCGTTAATCATGACCGGCGTATGACCCATCTCCTCGACAACAATCGTGGCGGTCTCCTGATCGAGAGGCTGATTGATGGTCACCATACTGCCCATCTTCATCATTACCTTGATCACTTCAGCGGCCTTAATCGACATCTTCTGTGCCAGTTCGGCAACAGTGAGCATCTCGGGGATCGCTATCTCACGCACTACCGGCGCGGTTGGCTTAGCGAACCCATGCTTGTCGGAAGACTCGATGGTGACCTGACGCTCACCGCGTTTCTTCTTGCGACGCCCCTGCTTACCAGCAGCAACGTGAATCTCTTTTCGACCATAACGAGTTGAGGCGTCTTTGGAGGGTGCAGCACGTTCACGACGTGGACGCTTATCATCCTTGGCCTTCTTCTCTTCAACCGGCGCAGCAGCCTTGCTCTTCTCCTGCTCTTTTTCAGCCGTGACTCGTGCTTCTTCTTCAGCCTTGGCGCGTACAGCCGCTTCTACGGCCTTCTTCGCTGCCTCCTCTTCAACACGACGCGCTTCCTCGGCCGCCAGACGTGCAGCCTCTTCAGCCTGCACGCGAGCCTCTTCTTGCTCGCGGGCCTTATCGGTCTCAGCGACATCGTCCACAGCACGATCTTCATCGTCGGCAGCCACTTCAGCACGTTTGACGTAGGTACGTTTCTTGCGAACCTCGACGGTAACCGTTGAGCCCTTGCTACCCTGTTTCAGCGCGCTGGTTGAGCGGCGTTTGAGTGTGATCTTGCTGGGACCACCCTCTTTACCCTTTGCGGAGACTGAACCGTGTTTGCCGCGCAGATAGACCAGCAGTTGGGATTTCTCCTCATCACTGATCGTCGCATCAGGATCGGTAATTGCGATCCCTGCCTCCTTGAGCTGTTCAAGAAGACGTTCAACAGGTGTGCCTACGACTTGTGCAAACTGTTTAACAGATACACTCGACATCGTTACTCCCCCGGGCCTCAGCCCTTCTGCTCGTCCGCAAACCAGGGTTCACGTGCTGTCATAATCAATTGCGCGGCTCGCTCTTCGTCGATATCTTCGATCTCTGCAAGCTCGTCGACAGACTGCTCAGCAAGGTCTTCCATGCTAATAATGCCGTGGCTTGCCAGTACGAAGGCGAGGTGCTGATCCATACCATCCATCTCGAGCAGATCCTGTGCCGGTTCGGCAGTATCGAGCTGCTCTTCACTAGAGATCGCGAGGGTGAGCAGCACATCACGGGCGCGGTTACGCAACTCCTTGACGATATCCTCATCAAACTCTTCAATCTCCATCAACTCACTGTCGGGAACGTAGGCGATCTCCTCAATGGTGGAGAAACCCTCCTGAGCGAGGATAGCTGCAACATCTTCATCAACATCGAGCTGCTCCATAAACTGCTGGACCAGTGCAACCACCTCAGACTCGCTCTTCTCTTCGGCCTGCTGCTCAGACATCACATTAAGATTCCAACCCGTCAACTCACTGGCGAGACGAACATTCTGACCCGCACGGCCAATCGCCTGTGAGAGCTGCTCCTCAGCTACTGCCACATCCATGCTGTGCGAATCTTCATCAACGACGATCGATACAACATCGGCTGGCGCCATCGCGTTGATCACAAATTGCGCTGCATTGTCGTTCCAGAGGATGATGTCGACACGCTCACCAGATAGTTCATTGGAGACAGCCTGCACACGTGAACCGCGCATGCCGACACAGGCTCCAACCGGATCGATACGCTGGTCGTAGGACTTAACCGCAATCTTGGCGCGCTGGCCTGGGTCACGGGCGGCACTATTGATCTCTATCGTGCCCTGCCCAACCTCCGGCACCTCAAGCTTAAACAGCTCAACAAGAAACTCAGGCATGGTGCGGGAGATAAAGAGCTGCGGACCACGCAACTCGCTACTGATCTCGTAGAAGTAACCGCGCAGACGATCACCGGGGCGAATTACCTCACGTGGAATGGTCTGCTCACGCGGGATGAAGGCTTCAACGTTGCCACCCAGATCGAGATAGACGTTGCCGCGCTCAACACGCTTGACGACACCATTGATCAGCTCGCCGATGCGATCCTGATAGGCCTCAACCACCTGTGCACGCTCAGCCTCACGAACCTTCTGTACGATGACCTGCTTGGCAGTCTGGGCACCGATACGCCCAAAGGGCACTGACTCCATCGGCTCTTCGATGTAGGCACCAATCTCGATACCGGGCTGTAGATCCTGGGCACGTGTGTAGAGCACCTGATGATCGGGAGACTCAAACTCTTCGGACTCATCGTCCATCACCTGCCAGCGACGGAAGGTCTCGTAGTCACCCGTTTCACGATCAATAACAACGTGCACATCGATGTTGCCACCGTGACGCTTCTTTGCCGCAGTCGCCAGGGCCACCTCAACAGCACCGAAAATGATGTCCTTCTCGACACCCTTCTCGTTTGATACAACATCAACAACCAGCAGTATCTCTTTGCTCATACCAAACTCCCGCCTCTACAGCGATTACAGTTTCGGCACTAAACGTGCCTGATCAATATCCGTGAACAACAGACTCACTTCCGTTCCACTCTCAAGTTTTAGAACAACCCCACCCTCACAGAGCTCTTTGAGATGCCCCTTGAAGTTTTTCTGGCCACCCATCGGCGCCGCCATGCGGATCTTCGCCTGATGGCCGAGGTATTTCTCAAAGTGCTGCTCTCTAAATAGAGGGCGATCCAGACCTGGCGATGAGACCTCGAGTGAATACTTACCTGGAACCGGATCCTCTACATCGAGTACACCGCTGACCTGATGACTCACCGCTGAGCAGTCATCGAGGTTGATACCGCCCTCTTTATCTATATATAGGCGCAGCACTCCGTGTACTCCACGCCCCTGAAACTCAATACCCAGCAGCTCATAGCCCATGGCTTCCACCACCGGATCGAGTAACGCCTGCAAATTCCACGGATCTTGGTTCATTCTGTTCCAGAAATAAAAAATGGGCCCAAGGCCCACCATAAAAAACTTAAATAGAGACAACACATTACAGCTTGTCATCTACAGGATGAACAATCTCACCCTTCTCATCACCCCGCCTGAATCACGGGTATAAAAAAGCCCCGAAATCGGGGCTATTGCATCTTGGTAGCTAGGACAGGTTGCGTGAAGATTTTAATCACACATCCTACTCGTCGGCCCAGCTTATGCTACCAAGGTGCTATCACAGCGGTCTGGCATCCGCATGTAAATTTAATGTGGTAGCGGGGGTAGGATTTGAACCTACGACCTTCGGGTTATGAGCCCGACGAGCTGCCAGACTGCTCCACCCCGCAACAGCGAAGCGAGAGTTTACATAGGCTCAGGTATCAATGCAAGAGGCTTATCGGGTTAATCTAAAAAAACTATACGATTCGACTAAACAAAGGCTGCGACACAGATTGCCATCAGCGCACCTGGGAAGATGCCCAGTCCCAGCACAGCAAGGCCGTTGATCGTCATCGCCACCTGAGTATCAGCAGGAGTGGTAATCGCCTGCTCATCTGTGGGCTTATCGAAGTAGATCAACTTAACGATGCGGATATAGTAGAAGGCACCGATAATAGAGAAGAAGACGGCAACACCGGCCAGCCAGACCATATCCTGGCGCACAATCGCATCAAGCACGGCCAGCTTGGCGTAGAAACCGACGGTTGGGGGTACGCCCGCCATAGAGAACATCAGGATCATCGCCATTAGCGCCAACCAGGGACTACGATCATTCAGCCCCTTAAAGTCTTCCAGGTTCTCCGCCTCAAAGCCCTTACGACTCAGCAGAATGATCATACCGAAACCACCCAACGCCATTAGTGCATAGGTGATCGCGTAGAACATCGATGCCGAGTAACCGGCTGCGGTACCGGCCAGCACACCTAGCAGGACAAAGCCTGCATGGGAGATTGCCGAGTAGGCGAGCATGCGTTTGATGTTGCTCTGGGCAATGGCAACCACATTACCCACGGCCAGTGAGAGCACGGCTAGAACAGTGAGCATATCGCCCCACTCCGCCTGCAGCCCACCCGAGGCCTCAGCCAGAAGACGAATAAACATGGCGAAGGCTGCCACCTTGGGCGCAGTACTGATATAGAGGGTAATTGCTGTTGGTGCGCCCTGATAGACATCGGGCAGCCACATATGGAATGGCACCGCACCGAGCTTGAAGGCTAGACCCACAACCACAAAGACCAGACCGAAGACCAGAATCATATCCTCGGACGACTGCCACGTTGCGTAGGCCGCAACCTCATTGATCTGCAGCGAACCTGAGGCACCGTAGAGCATTGAGATACCGTAGAGCAACATGCCGGATGCCAGCGCACCCAGCACAAAGTACTTCATCGCCGCCTCAGAGGCCTGCTTCGAGTCACGATCGAGGGCGACCATGGCGTAGAGCGACAGCGATAGTAGCTCCAGGCCAAGGTAGAGCGTCAGCATGCTGGCAGAAGAGATCATGATCATCATACCGAGCACACCAAACAGCCCAAGCACAAAGAACTCACCCTTGAGCAGATTACGCTGGCGCAGATAGTCACGCGAATAGAGGAAGACGCCGGCACTGACCAGCGCCACCGTCACCTTCAGTACATCGCTCATCGCATCACTGACCACACTGCCGTACATCGCCAGCGGTGCGCCCTTGCCGTGCATCAGATAGACCAGGATCGCACTGCCAACCAGTGTGGCCTGGCTGAGCAGATAGGTGATATCGCGCTGCTTATCGCTAAGAAATAGATCGACGATCAGGATCAGACAGGTCATGCCGAGTAGAAACATCTCGGGCATTACGGCCTGATAGTCTGCCAGCGTCAATGCGGATTGGATATTCATTACTCTCGATCCCGTCAGAATTTGCTAATGGTGATGTGCTGCAGCAGATTGTCGATGGTGGCGTGCATCACCTCGGTGACCGGTGCAGGCCACAGACCAAGCACCAGTACCGGTATCGCCAGCAGGGTCAACATTACGAACTCGCGTCGATTGATATCGGTCAGCTCAGCAACACCGTCACTCACCACCTCACCAAAGACCACTCGTTTTATCATCCACAGTGAGTAGGCGGCACCGAGAATCAGAGTGGTCGCCGCGATCACTGCGTACCAGAAGTTAGCCTTGATGCTGGCGAGGATAACCATGAACTCACCGACAAAACCCGATGTACCCGGCAGACCGGAGTTGGCCATAGCGAAAAAGACCATAAAGGCAGCAAATATCGGCATGGTATGGACCACACCACCGTAGTCCTTAATCTGCCGACTGTGCAAACGGTCGTACATTACACCGACACAGAGGAACAGCGCCCCGGAGATGAATCCATGCGAGATCATCTGCACCATGCCGCCTTCCATACCGAGTGCCGCACCCTGCAGGCTGCCACTCTTCTGCACAATGGCGAAGACGATAAAGAATCCGAGCGTGACAAAACCCATGTGTGCGATTGAGGAGTATGCGATCAGCTTCTTCATATCCTCCTGAACCAGTGCGACGAAGCCGATGTAGGCCACTGCCACCAGAGACATCAGGATAATCAACCAGTCGAGTTCACTACTCGCATCGGGAGTAATCGGCAATGAGAAGCGCAGAAAGCCGTAACCACCGATCTTAAGCATGATCGCCGCCAGGATCACCGAACCGCCAGTGGGCGCCTCAACGTGTGCATCCGGAAGCCAGGTGTGGACCGGCCACATTGGCACCTTCACTGCAAAGGCGAGCAGGAAGGCGATAAAGATCAGGATCTGCTCGGTTAGGCCGAGACGCAGGGTATGGAAATCGAGGATCTCGAAGCTGCCCGACAGGTAGTACATGTAGATCAAAGCGACCAGCATGAAGACCGAACCGAAGAAGGTATAGAGGAAGAACTTGATGGTGGCGTAGACACGACGCGGCCCACCCCAGACACCGATAATCAGGAACATCGGTACCAGCATCGCCTCCCAGAAGACGTAGAAGAGCACCGCGTCGAGTGCCGCGAAGACGCCGATCATCAAACCTTCCATAATCAGGAAAGCAGCCAAGTACTGGGCACGCTTGTACTCAATCACCTCCCAGGAGGCGATCACTACCAGAATAGTGATAAAGGTAGTGAGCAGAATCAGCGGCATCGAGATGCCATCAACACCCAGGTGGTAGTGGACGTTGAAGGCCGGAATCCACGACGACATCTCACTGAACTGCATCAGATGGGTCGAGCTGTCGAATCCGGTGTATAGCGGAATGCTGAGCAAGAAGGTCACCAGCGAGGTGATCAGCGCGATCGGGCGCGCTCCCCACGGATCGTTATCTCCCACAGCCAACACCAACAGACCACCCACGATGGGGGCCCAGATCAGCAGGCTAAGCAGCGGTAAATCAGCAAACATTCAGGCCTATCCTTATTCTTTAGCGAATCACAATCCAGGTCAGCAGGCCGAGGAAGCCGATGACCATGACAAATGCGTAGTGGTGTAGATAACCGGTCTGTACATGGCGAACCACGCCGGAGACCCAGCCTACCAATTTGGCAGAACCGTTCACGATCAGACCGTCGATCAGGGTTACATCACCCAGTTTCCAGAACAGCTTACCGATTCCTCGCGAACCACCGGCGAAGACCACCTCGTTGATACGATCGGCGTAGTACTTGTTATCGAGAATGGTGTAGAGCGGCTCAAAGCGTGCCTTGATCGCAGCTGGAATATCGGGGCGTTTCATGTAGAGGAACCATGCGGTTACCACACCACTCAATGCCAGCCAGAAGGCGGGACCCGAGAGGCCGTGAACAATGAAGCCCATTACGCCGTGGTAGTTGGCGCCCAACTGAGCCAAGACGTCGTGCTCAGCGGCCACCGTGATCGAGTCTTTGAAGAAGTCACCAAACAGCATCGGCCCGATAAAGATCGCACCGGCAACCACCGAGGGTATCGCCAGCAGGATCAACGGTACCGTGACCACCTTGGGCGTCTCATGCAGGTGGGCACGGGTGTGCTCATCCATACGCTCCTTGCCATGAAAGACCAGGAAGTACATACGGAAGCTGTAGAGCGCGGTGACAAAGACTCCGATCAGAACCGCCCAGTAGGCAAAGTCGGAGCCCGCAATCTCAGAGGCGTGTACCGCTTCGATAATCGCATCCTTGGAGAAGAATCCGGCAAAGCCCGGTGTACCGATCAAGGCCAGCGAACCGATCAAAGAGGTGATCCAGGTAATTGGCATGTACTTACGCAATCCACCCATCTGGCGCATATCCTGAACATGATGCATGGCGATAATAACCGAACCGGCACCGAGGAAGAGCAGCGCCTTGAAGAAGGCGTGAGTCATCAGATGAAAAACACCCGCAGCATAGGCCGAGGCACCGAGCGCTACAGTCATATAACCGAGCTGCGAGAGGGTTGAGTAGGCCACGACACGCTTGATGTCATTCTGTACCAGACCGAGGAAGCCCATAAACAGCGCGGTGATTGCACCAATCACCAGCACCACACTCAGTGCCGTCTCTGAGAGCTCATAGAGCGGTGACATACGCGCCACCATGAAGATACCGGCGGTAACCATGGTGGCGGCGTGGATCAGTGCGGAGATCGGGGTTGGACCCTCCATCGAATCGGGCAGCCAAACATGCAGTGGAACCTGTGCCGATTTACCCATCGCACCGATGAAGAGCAGGATGCAGATTACGGTCATCAACGACCAGCTGTTCTCCCCTATCAGACTCACCGTCATATCGGAGAGAGCTGGGGCTGCTGCAAACACCTCGGCGTAGTCGAGCGTATTGAAGAAGGCGAGCACCATACCGATACCGAGCAGGAAGCCGAAGTCACCGACGCGGTTGACCAGGAACGCCTTCAGGTTGGCATAGATCGCAGTCTCACGCACCGACCAGAAACCGATCAGCAGATAGGAGACCAGACCAACCGCCTCCCAACCGAAAAAGAGCTGCATGAAATTGTTCGCCATCACCAGCATCAGCATCGAGAAGGTGAAGAGCGAGATGTAGCTGAAGAAACGCTGATAGCTGTTGGTACCGGCGAGGCTGCCCTTCGGCCAGTTCTCCTCATCGTGACTCATATAGCCGATGGTGTAGATATGGACCATCAATGAGACGAAGGTGACTACGGTCATCATCATCGCGGTGAGGTGATCGATCAGGAAACCGACCTCAAAACGAATACCGTCACTCACCATCCAGGTATAGATAGACTCGTTGAAGACCGGCGCGCCATCAAAAACAACATCTTTAAAGACAATGACCGAAAGCAGGAATGAGACCGCCACACCACCACTGGTGGCCCAGTGGGCACCGGCACGCCCCACCTGTTTGGCGAAGAAACCGGCAATGATGGCACCGATCAGCGGTGCCAGCGGGATAGCTAGATAGAGCGCTTTCATTCCACTACCCCTTCAGCGAATCGATATCTTCGACATCGATACTTTGTCTGTTGCGGAACAGCAGCACCAGAATGGCCAGACCGATCGCGGCCTCGGCGGCTGCCACGGTAAGAATAAAGAAGACAAACACCTGACCGGCGAGTGTGTTCTCAGCACCTGCGGGATTGAAGTGCGAGAAGGCGATAAAGTTGATATTAACCGCCAACAGCATCAGTTCGATCGCCATCAGCAGCACAATCACATTCTTGCGATTGAGGAAGATACCGGCCACGCTGATCGAGAAGAGCACAGCGGCCAAAAGAAGGTAGTCAGACAGAGCAATCATAATCTTGTTGACGTTATCCCGTTAAAATTCCGTAGAGTTCCACATCGCGCCTTACTGGCGCTTCTCGGCCTGCATGCTGACCAGACGAACACGATCTTCACGCTTGACCATTACCTGCTCGGTGATGTTTTGATGTTTGGTACCAGGCCGACGACGCATGGTCAGTGCAATTGCAGCAACGATTGCCACCAGCAGCACGACCGCCGCAATCTCGAAGGCGTAGACGTATTGGGTATAGAGCAGTTCACCCAGCGCGTGGGTGTTGCTGTACTCAGCATCATGACGTACCGGTGGAGCCACACGATCACTACCAAAGCGGTAGTAAATCATCATGCTCATCTCTGCCAGCACCAGTAGCGCTACAACTGCACCCACCGGTAGATAGGCAGCAAACTGGGTACGTGACTCGGCCACATTGATATCGAGCATCATCACCACAAACAGAAATAGCACCATCACCGCGCCGACATAGACCAGCACCAGCGTGATCGCCAGAAACTCCGCCTCCAGCATCATCCACAGTGCCGAGCTTGAGAAGAAGGCAAGCACCAGATAGAGCGCCGCGTGAACCGGATTACGTGAGGTGACAACACGGATCGCCGCCATCAGCAGAACGGCCGCGAAGGTGTAGAACAAGAATTGTTCGAAACTCATAACTTTTCCCGTTACCTGTAGGGTGCGTCGGCCGCCTTGCAGGCCGCGATCTCATCTTCATGTTTATCACCAACCGCGAGCAGCTTATCCTTGGTCATAATCTGCTCACCGCGCTCCTCGAAGTGATATTCGAAGATATTGGTCTCAACAATTGCATCGACCGGACACGCCTCTTCACAGAAACCGCAGTAGATGCATTTAAACAGATCGATGTCGTAGCGACTGGTACGGCGTGAACCGTCCTCACGCTGCTCCGATTCGATGGTGATTGCCAGCGCCGGACAGACCGCCTCGCAGAGTTTGCAGGCGATGCAGCGCTCTTCGCCGTTGGCGTAGCGACGCTGGGCGTGCAGACCACGGAAACGGGGTGACATCGGGGTCTTCTCTTCGGGATAACGAATCGTGATCTTGCGAGCAAAGAAGTAACGCCCGGTCAGCACCAGCCCCTTCAGCAGCTCCCAGAGAAAGAGTCGATTTACATGGCTAAGCATTCTCATCACGCAATCCCCAGATCGAACCAGGGTCCGATATTAAAGGCGATGGCAGCACCCTCAACGAAGAGCCAGATAATGGTCAGCGGAATAAACACCTTCCAGCCGAGACGCATGATCTGGTCGTAGCGATAGCGCGGGAAGGTGGCGCGGAACCAGAGGAAGATGAACATAAAAATCGCCATCTTGGCGACAAACCAGTGAATACCGTGTCCCAGCAACAGACCGATGACCGGAATCGAAAAGGCCGACTCGGGCAGGATACCCTGCAACGGAGAGAGCCAGCCACCGAGGAACATGACCGCGGTTAGTGCTGCGATCAGAATCATGTTGGCATACTCAGCGAGGAAGAAGACCGCAAAGGCCATACCGGAGTACTCAACGTGGAAACCAGCCACGATCTCAGACTCACCCTCAGCCACGTCAAACGGTGCTCGGTTGGTCTCAGCCACACCGGCGATAAAGTAGATCACCATCAGCGGCATCAGCGGTAGCCAGTACCAGTGGAAGATACTGCCCTGCTGTGCCAGCACGATATCATTCAGATTAAGGCTACCGGCTGGCATCAACACACCGACCAGAGCAAAACCCATCGCGATCTCGTAGGCGACAATCTGCGCTGCTGTGCGCATGGTGCCGAGCAGTGCATATTTGGAGTTGGAGGCCCAGCCGGCAATGATGACGCCATAGACACCCACCGAGGTAAGTGCCAATACATAGAGCAGACCGGCATCAATATCAGCCAGCAGCATACCGTTATCAAATGGAATAACCGCCCACGCCGCCAGTGCCGGGGTAATCGAGAGTACCGGTGCCAGCAGGAAGAGGAAGCGATTCGACTTGGTCGGCAGGATGATCTCTTTGAACATCAGCTTTAGTGCATCGGCGATCGGCTGACCCCAGCCCCCCAGATAACCGAAGAAACCGACACGGTTGGGGCCCATACGTACCTGCATGTAGCTGATGACCTTACGCTCTGCCAGGGTGTAGTAGGCAACAAGCGCCATCAGTGGCAGCACAATGGCGACAATTTTCGCCAGAATCACGATCACGGTCTGCAGGTCTACGGGTACCGCCGACCAGATGCTCTGAAACATCTCCATTACGCCACCGCCCTGTTTGTTTGGTTCTTCAAAGGCGTCATAGCCGCTCCAGCTCTACCCGCCCCATCAGCGGTCCCAGTTTCTCACTGCCATCGACACCCGCCGGAATCCAGGCGGCTCCATCGGCGACACGATCACAAATCTCAAAGGCCATCTCTGCTGAGTACTCACCTTGCACAATCTTAACCCGCTCAGAACCATCCAGGCCCAGACGCGACGCCTCGTCGCTATTGATCTGTACCGCCAGATCACTTCCACTGGCAGTCTGCTGCAGTGCGATCGAACGACGCACCGTACTATCAATGGCGTAGATGGGCACCTCACCGACACGTACAAGACCACTACCAGCAAAGGCAGCATCGGCGGCGACCGGCTGCGTTAGTGCGTTGTCTGCAGTCACGCCGTTAACCTCGCCACCGAGCTGTTCACACACCTCGCTCGAGGAGATAAATTCAAAACCTTCAACGCCGATTAGGTTGCCAAGCACACGCAGCACCTTCCAGCCGGGACGTGCCTCGCCCGCCGGGGCGGTGACACCTTCAAAACTCTGCCAACGCCCTTCCGCGTTGACGTAGGTACCCGAGGTCTCGGCGAAGGATGCAATCGGCAGCAGCACATCGGCCACCGCCTTCAGCTCATCACTCGCAAAAGGCGTTGCGGCAACCACACACTCTGCCGCGTCGGTCGCTGCCAGCGCATCGGCACCACTCCAGCAGTCACGACCCGGCTCGACATTAAAGAGCAGATAACCCTTACGGGGCGACTCAATAACAGCACGGGCATCGAGACCTGTGGCCTCAACCACCTGACCACCTGCGGTGCGATGCGGTACGGCTCCAGCGAGCCAGCCACCAACACTGTTACCCGCCTCCGGAAGATAACCAAGCTTGGCACCGCTCTGCTCGGCAATTACTGCAGCCAGTGCACGCAGGGTTGAGAATTCGGGGTGCGCGGTCGCCAGATTACCGAGCAGCACTGTCGCCGACTCGGCCGCTTTAAGCTGTTTGGCAATCGCACGCTGCTCATCAGAGACGTTTGCTGAGGCGATCAGCTCTTTAACTGCTGCCGAGCCAGTCGCCTCCAGCGCCTTGGCAATACCAGCCAGTGCGGCAACCATCGAAGCGGGTTCGACAACAACCTTGGCACTGAGGTCAAAATTGAAATCGAAGTCGACCGGATTGACTGTACTCACATCTGCACCGGCCAGAGTCGCCTTACGCAGTCGGTGCGAGAAGATCGGCTGCTCCTTGCGGATGTTGCTGCCGATCAGCAGCGCCGCATTGAGCTGCTCAAGCTCTGCGATCGACTGACCCAACCAGGGGTAGACCGGTGCGGAGTTCTGATCACTAAAATCGCCCTGACGCAGACGGTGATCGATATTATTTGAACCGAGAGCGCGAGTAAGGCTAGCCGCCAGATAGAGCTCCTCAAGGGTCGCCATTGGAGAGATCAGAGTGGCAAACTGCTCACCTCCATCGCTCTCAACAACGTCCTTCAGACCCTTGGCGGCACGCTCTAGTGCGGTTTCCCAATCGCACTCGCGCCACTCGCCGCGCTCTTTGACCATCGGCTGTTTGAGGCGTTCTTCGCTGTTCACACCCTGGTAGCTGAAGCGATCACGATCGGAGATCCAGGTCTCATTGATCTCTTCGTTATCACAGGGAACAGCGCGCATCACACTTCCGTTGCGGGTATGGATATGGAGGTTGGAACCGGCGCTATCGTGCGGCGCAACGGTGGTGAACTGGCGCAGCTCCCAGGGGCGCGCCGTATAGCGTGATGGCTTGGCAGTCAGGGCGCCAACCGGACAGAGGTCGATGATATTGCCTGAGAGCTCAGAGGTCAGACTCTTCTCGATGTAGGTACCGATCTCGCTGAAATCACCACGACCCGTCATACCCATTTCGCGCACACCGGCAATCTCTGCGCCAAAGCGCACACAGCGGGTACAGTGGATGCAGCGGGTCATATCGGTCGCGATCAGTGGACCGATGTCTTTTTCAATAACAACACGCTTTGCTTCGCTGTAGCGCGCCACATCACCACCAAAACCAACGGCAACATCCTGCAGCTCACACTCACCACCCTGATCACAGATCGGGCAGTCGAGTGGATGGTTAATCAACAGGAACTCCATCGTCCCCTTCTGCGCCGAGAGTGCCTTGGGTGAGTGGGTGAAGACCTTCATCCCTTCCATTACCGGTGTGGCGCAGGCGGGCAGCGGCTTGGGCGCCTTCTCCACCTCGACCAGACACATACGGCAGTTGGCCGAAACCGACAATTTCTTGTGGTAACAGAAACGCGGTACGGTAATACCCGCCGCATCGGTAGCCTCGATCAGCACCGCACCCTTACGGGCCTGCAACGGCTGACCGTTAACCTCGATTGTGACCTGTTCTTCGCTCATCGCTCTCAGCTATCTCTCAAGCCCCACCGACCATGCACTTCTTATGGTCGATGTGGTACTGGAATTCGTCACGGTAGTGTTCAATAAAGCTCTCTACCGGCATCGCTGCGGCATCGCCCAGCGCACAGATGGTGTGTCCCTTGATCCGACCGGCCACATCTACCAGCATGTCGAGATCCTCGTTACGCCCCTGCCCCTGCTCGATACGGTGAATCACGCGCGATAACCAACCGGTGCCCTCACGACAGGGGGTACACTGACCGCACGATTCGTGGTGGTAGAAGTGGGAGAGATTCTCCAGCACCCTCACCATACAGGTGGTCTCATCCATCACGATCACCGCACCAGAGCCGAGCATCGAACCGACACGGGTGATGTCGTCGTAGTCCATGGTGACATCCATCATAATGTCACCCGGCACTACTGGTACCGATGAACCGCCTGGGATAACGGCCTTTAGTTTGTGACCGTTACGAACACCACCGGCCATCTCAAGCAACTCGGCAAACGGGGTGCCCATCGGCACCTCAAAGTTGCCGGGGTTGTTGACGTGTCCGCTGACGGAGAAGAGCTTCGAGCCGCCATTATTCGGTTTACCGATCTCAAGGAACCACTTACCGCCGTTACGCAGGATATCGGGTACCGAAGCGAGTGATTCAGTGTTGTTAATAGTGGTGGGTTTGCCAAACAGACCGAAGTTAGCCGGGAACGGCGGCTTAAAACGTGGCTGCCCCTTCTTACCCTCGATCGATTCGATCAGCGCGGTCTCTTCACCACAGATGTAGGCACCAGCGCCAAGATGCGAGTGGACCTGCATATCGACACCGGAGCCGAGGATATTCTCGCCCAGCAGACCGGCGGCACGCGCCTCTTCGATAGCCGCCTCGAAGCGCTCATAGGGCTCCCAGAATTCACCGCGAATATAGTTGTAACCAACGGTGGCTCCGATCACGTAACCGGCAATTGCCATACCTTCAATAACCGCATGGGGGTTATAGCGCAGGATATCGCGATCCTTACAGGTACCCGGCTCACCCTCATCGGAGTTACAGATGATGTACTTCTGACCTGGCGCTGAGCGGGGCATAAAGCTCCACTTCAGACCGGTCGGGAAACCCGCACCGCCACGACCACGCAGAGCCGACTGCTTCAGCTCCTCGATAATCTCTTCAGCGGGGGTTTTCTCTTCAAGAATCTTTTTATAGACCTCGTAACCGCCAGCGCTCTGATACGCCTCAAGTGTCCACGACTTGTCGAGATCTAGCGTTCGAAAACAGACTTCATTAGCCATAGCGCTACTCCAGTCCGTCCACGATCTGATCGAGCTTCTGCTCGGTCAGATTTTCATGGTAATCGGTTCCGATCTGCACAACTGGTGCGTTGGCACAGGCACCAAGACACTCAACCTCTTTGATCGAATATTTTCCATCGCCAGTCACTTCGCCGAGATCGATGCCAAACTTCGTCTTCAGACTCTCGATCAGCGCTTCCGAACCATTCAGCATGCAGGAGATGCTGTTACAGACGCAGATTTTGTGCTGGCCGACCGGCTTCATCTCATACATAGAGAAGAAGGTCGCCACCTCATAGACGGCAATCGCCGGCATACCAAGGTAGTCGGCGACGGCATCCATCAGTTCGGTGGTCAATGAACCGTCATTCTGATCCTGCACGATTCGCAGCGCAGCCATCACTGCAGCCTGACGCTGTTCGGCTGGATACTTGGCGATCCAGCGGTCGATATCGGCCACCGACTCGGCGCTCAGCAGATCACTGGCCTGTTGTTGGGCTTGCTGGCTCATCAGCGGTCAACCTCACCAAATACGATATCCTGGGTACCGATGATCGAAACGACATCGGAGAGCATGTGCCCCTTGACCATCTCATCGAGTGCTGAGAGGTGGGCAAAGCCCGGCGCACGAATCTTCAGACGGTAGGGTTTGTTGGCACCATCGGAGACGATGTAGACACCAAACTCACCCTTGGGATGCTCGACCGCGCCGTAACCTTCGCCTTCAGGCAGGGTGAAACCCTCAGTAAAGAGCTTGAAGTGGTGAATCAGTGCTTCCATATCACCCTTCATCGCCTCACGGCTTGGCGGTGCGATCTTATTATCCTGGGCAATAACCGGGCCCGGATTCTCACGCAACCAGCGCACACACTGACGAATAATGCGATTACTCTGACGCATCTCCTCGACGCGGACCAGATAACGGTCGTAGGTATCACCGGTGACACCGACGGGAATATCAAAATCGACCCGGTCATAGGCTGCGTAGGGCTGCTTCTTGCGCAGATCCCACTCGAAACCAGAACCTCGCAACATCGGGCCGGTAAAGCCTAGCTGCAACGCGCGCTCGGGCGAGACCACACCAATACCAACGGTGCGCTGTTTCCAGATACGGTTGTCAGTTAGCAGCGTCTCATACTCATCGACACAGCCGGGGAAGCGATTGGCAAAATCCTCGATAAAGTCGAGCAACGTGCCTTCACGAGCCTCGTTGAGACGCTTGGTATCGGCGTCGGTCCGTTTGCCCTGGGTAGAGTACTTCGGCATCGAATCGGGAAGGTCACGATAGACACCACCAGGACGATAGTAGGTCGCGTGCAGACGTGCGCCCGATACCGTCTCATAGACATCCATCAGATCCTCACGCTCACGGAAGGCGTAGAGAAACATCGTCATCGCACCGATATCGAGCGAGTGACCACCGATCCAGAGCAGATGATTAAGAATTCGGGTGATCTCATCAAACATGGTGCGAATGTAGAGGGCTCGCTCTGGCACCTCGATGCCGAGCAGCTTCTCCAACGCCAGCACGTAGCCATGTTCGTTACACATCATTGAGACGTAGTCGAGACGATCCATATAACCGATGCTCTGGTTATAGGGCTTGCTCTCGGCAAGCTTCTCGGTACCGCGATGCAGCAGGCCGATATGCGGGTCGGCACGCTCGATCACCTCACCATTCATCTCCAGCACCAGACGCAACACACCGTGCGCTGCAGGGTGCTGCGGACCAAAGTTGAGGGTAAAGTTATTAATTTCGGGCATAACTCTCTACTCGTCCCCGTCGCTCTGCGCTTCTTCCGCAACAACCTCTTCCACACCGTAGCGGTGGTCGTCACGAATCACACGTGGCACCAGCACTCGTGGCTCGATCGAGACCGGCTCGTAGATCACACGCTGCTGCTCAGGGTCGTAACGCATCTCGACATTGCCGGTCAACGGGAAGTCCTTGCGGAACGGGTGTCCGACAAAACCGTAATCGGTAAGCAGACGTCGCAGATCGGGATGGCCTTCAAAGATAATGCCATAGAGATCAAACGCCTCACGCTCAAACCAGCTAAGACCGTTCCAGACATCAACCAACGAATCGATCACCGGGAAGTCGCTGCTCTCGGCAAAGGCCCTGACACGCAGACGCCGATTGGTTGAGATAGAGAGCAGATGGAGCACTACGGCGTAACGCTGCGCGACCTCCTGATCGGGACCAAGCGACTCGACGCCACGACTAAAGCCGGCCTCACTGGCCGCCTCGCCCTGCCACTCATCCTGGCCGTAGGTGCTGTAGTCAACACCACAGAGATCGATAGCGATATCGAATTTAAGTTCAGCATGGTCGCGCAGGGTGCGGCAGCTCTCCTGCCAGTCGGCAGCGGCCACCTCGATGGTCACCTCACCAACATCGATCTTGCAATCGAGCAGCTTGTCGCCAAAACACGACTGCAGCGTCTCTACCAGATTGTCCAGGGATTCAGACATTCAATCGTCCTAACGTGCGATGGTATTGGTTCGTTTAATCTTGTTCTGCAGCTGAATAAAGCCGTAGAGCAGCGCTTCGGCGGTCGGTGGGCAACCGGGCACATAGATATCAACCGGTACGATTCGGTCACAGCCACGCACGACCGAGTAGGCGTAATGGTAATAACCGCCACCGTTGGCACAGGAGCCCATCGAGATCACCCAACGTGGCTCCGGCATCTGGTCGTAGACCTTACGCAGTGCAGGCGCCATCTTATTGGTCAGGGTACCGGCGACGATCATCAGATCGGACTGACGCGGGGTAGCGCGGAATATACCCGCACCAAAACGGTCGATGTCATAACGCGAAGCGGCGGCATGCATCATCTCTACCGCGCAACAAGCTAGACCGAAGGTCATCGGCCACATCGAACCGGTACGCGCCCAGTTGATCACCTTATCCGCGTTGGTGGTGATGAAACCCTTCTCGAGAATGCCTTCTACTCCCACTCCAGCGCTCCCTTTTTCCACTCATAGATAAAGCCGATCACCAGCACCAGCAGGAAGATCGCCATCGCCAACAGACCAAAGATACCGATCGAATCGATTGCGATCGCCCACGGAAAGAGGAAGGCGATCTCAAGATCGAAAATGATAAAGAGGATGGCAACCAGGTAGTAACGAACGTCAAACTTCATGCGCGAATCTTCAAACGCCTCGAAGCCACACTCATAGGGTGAATTTTTTGCGCTATCGGGACGGCGTGGGCCGAGAAGGAAACCGATGGCAATAGGTCCAACGCCGACGAGCATGCCGACGGCAAGGAAGATCAGGACTGGGAGATAGTTCTCCAGCATAAATTCCTCTACTCCACCAATGCTATTCTTATTAATACCACCTCACACAACTCTGCGGTGTCGTGTGGGTGCGCGATAAAGCGAACACGAAGTTTAGGACAGAATAGCGAGAGCTGTCAACTCAGTCCAGTTTTATTTGTTCTTAAATATCAACGAGATACATTACTTCTTAGGGTATAAAAAAACGGTATACCCATAAGGTGTACCGTTTTTATAAAGGTGGTGCGGATGGCCGGAGTCGAACCGGCACAGCTTGCGCTACTGCCCCCTCAAGACAGCGTGTCTACCAATTTCACCACATCCGCAATTTTGACTATCGATCCTGACAATCAGAGCTTCGGAACATCCGAAGCAGGTGCATCCTGCTGAGGAACTGCCGGCATATCGGCAGGTAGATCACTCTCACCTGACATCGTCTCACCAGAAACTGGCGCTACAACCTCAGTGACACTCTTTGGCTGCTCTCTATTTGCCGACATAATTGCCAAGGTAAGGCTAGCGGCAAAAAAGAGTGTTGCTAAAACGGCAGTCGCGCGGGTCAGGAAGTTACCCGATCCCTGCGAGCCAAATACCGTTGCCGATGCGCCACTACCAAATGCAGCACCGGCATCGGCGCCCTTGCCGTGCTGGATCAGGACCAGAACAACTAGGCCGATTGCGATCGCCACATGTGCCATAAGTAGTATTGTTTGCATCGGACTCTTCGCTCAGCTAACCGTTAACCGGCTGCTCGACAGATAGTAAGGAAATCTTCGGCCTTCAATGAAGCACCGCCAATCAGGCCGCCATCAATATCGGCCATAGAAAGTAGCTCCGCAGCATTACCTGCATTCATGCTACCACCGTAGAGAATCTGTACCTTCTCAGCCACATCCGCACTCTTCTCGGCGATGCGCTGACGGATAAAGGCGTGAACCTCCTGCGCCTGCTCCGGTGATGCGGTCTTACCGGTACCAATAGCCCAAACCGGCTCGTAGGCAACAACCGAATCGGCCAACGCCTCAATGCCTTCAAGCTCAACCACGGCATCAATCTGACGCGCAACCACATCATTGGTAATACCCTGCTCACGCTCTTCCAGGGTCTCACCAATACAGAAGATCGGCTTCAGGCCTGATGCACGTGCAGCGGCAAACTTCTTCGCGACCATCGCATCATCCTCACCGAAGAGGGTGCGACGCTCGGAGTGACCAACCGCCACGTAGGCACAGTTAAAATCGTTAATCATCGCAGCAGAGATCTCGCCGGTGAAGGCACCAGATGCTTCATTGCTCAGGTTCTGCGCACCCCACATGATCGGGCTGCCAGTGAGCTGCGACTCAACCTCGGCGATGTAGATAGCGGGTACGCAAACTGCAACCTCAGCCTCTTTCACATCGCCCATACCGGCCTTGATTCCATCCAGCAGAGCTTTGATGCTCTCTTTAGAACCATTCATCTTCCAGTTACCGGCAACCAGGGGTCGACGCATCGTATTCTCCAAAACAGTGCGAAAAATCAGGCGGCAATATTAGCGGCACCCGCCCGATAAATCAATTTCAATTATTAATCGTTATCAGGAGGCGGCTGCCTGCTCCACAACGGCCGCCAGACGACGTGCCAGACGCTCCACTTCGACAGCATCAACCCCTTCGACCATCACCCGCACCAGCGGCTCGGTCCCCGACGGACGCAGCAGCACCCTGCCCCGCTCCGCCAGCTCACTCTCAACTGCAGCGACCTCCTGCTGAACCGCTGTCGAGGCGCTGATATCGCCACCACCCTTAGTAGCCACATTGATCATGGTCTGCGGGTACTTGGTCATACGGCGTTTCAGCGCATGCAGCGTGGCATCGCTTGAGATCATTGCGGCAACTACCTGGAGTGCTGAGACGATACCATCCCCGGTGGTGGTGCGATCGAGACAGATGATGTGCCCTGAGGACTCGCCACCCAGACGCCACCCTTTATTGTTCAGCTGCTCGATCACATAACGATCACCCACCTTGGCACGCTCAAATCCGATACCGATCTCGAGAATTGCATGCTCAAGACCAAGGTTACTCATCAAGGTGCCAACCACCCCGCCCTGCAGACAGCCGGCACTCTCTTTGGAGGTTGCGATGACAAACAACAGCTCATCTCCATCAACCACCTCACCCATGTGATCAACCATCATCACCCGATCACCATCACCATCGAGCGCCACACCAATATCGGCCTTGTGCTCCAACACACTGGCGCGAAGCGCCTCCAGATCGGTCGCACCACATCCCTCGTTAATATTAAGCCCATTGGGTTCCGCACCAATCACCACCACCTCAGCACCCAGCTCATCAAAGACACTCGGGGCGATGTGATAGGTCGCACCGTGGGCACAGTCGACCACCACCTTGACCCCCTTCAGATTCATCTCTGCGGGCAGGGTGCTTTTACAGAACTCGATATAACGCCCCGCCGCATCGACCACCCGCTCCGCCTTACCGAGCTGTGCCGGTTCGGCCATGGTGATCTCACTCTCCAGCTCACGCTCAATCGCAAGCTCTACATCATCAGGCAGCTTGGTTCCGTTGGCAGAGAAAAACTTGATGCCGTTATCGTGATAGGGGTTATGCGAAGCGCTAATCACCACGCCTGCATCGGCGTGCAGAGTACGGGTCAGATAGGCAATCGCAGGGGTCGGCATCGGGCCGAGCAGACGGATATCGACACCCGCAGCAGAGAAACCCGCCTCCAGAGCCGACTCAAACATATAACCCGAGATACGGGTATCTTTCCCGATCAGCACCCGACCGTGACCACCCTCGGAGAGCACTCGGCCAGCTGCCCAGCCGAGCTTGAGTACAAACTCGGGAGTGATTGGAAACTCACCCACTCTTCCACGAATACCATCAGTGCCAAAAAATTTACGACTCAAAATTACTCACCCTTAAGGAGTATCTGTTATCAAACAGCGTTGACCACGGCCTCAGCCATACGCACTGCATCCACCGTTTCGCGAACATCGTGCACACGAAGAATCGAAGCGCCCTGCCAGGTCGCCAGGGTTGCCAACGCTACACTGCCAAACAGGCGATCATCGACGGGCTGATCAAGCACCGCCGCGATCATCGACTTGCGCGACATACCAGCCAGCAGCGGCACACCCAGCTCACACAGCTGTTTGAGCTGTTTAAGTAGACTCAAATTGTGCTCAAGCTTCTTGCCAAAACCAAAACCGGGATCGATTACGATCTTATCCTTACCGATACCCGCTAGCTGACAGGAGGCGATGCGCTTAGCAAGAAACGAGGCGACCTCTGTCACCACATCGTCATAACTCGGCTCATCTTGCATGGTGCGCGGCTCGCCCTGCATATGCATCAGACAGACCGGTACATTTAGATCAGCCGCCGTCTCAAGCGCACCGGGCCGACGCAGCGCATAGACATCATTGATCATACCCGCACCCGCGGCCACAGCAGCCCGCATCACCTCTGGCTTGCTGGTATCGACCGAGATCGGCACATCGACTGATACAGAGAGCACCTCGATCACCGGAATAACGCGAGCCAGCTCCTCTTCGAGCGTGACGTCAGGTGCACCGGGACGGGTCGACTCTCCGCCCACATCGATAATCGCCGCACCCTCTTCAACCATCTCCTGTGCATGAGTTATGGCACTTTCAGCAGCCAGAAAATCACCCCCGTCCGAGAAAGAGTCGGGTGTGACATTGAGAATACCCATCACCTGTGGACGATTGAGATTAAGCGGCTTTCCAGCGCAGTCGAGAATCATTTGGGGAGTATAAAGTGATCAGCTAACGGGAGACAGGTTTCAGGCTCAAAGAGGGCCTGTTACCTGCAACCTGTTACCCAAGAAAAAACCCGCAATCGCGGGTTTTTTCTCTAGTGCTGTCCGGCTGGACCACCGATCGGGTCGTTGCCTGATTTAGACGAATCGGTCTTTTCAGCCGGTCCACCCTCATCCGAATCTGACTCATCACTTGAGTCCCAATCCTGAGGGGGACGAGGATCTTTACCGTCCATGATGTCATCGATCTGATCTGAATCAATGGTCTCGTATTTAATCAACGCCTTGGCCATCACATGGAGCTTATCCATGTTCTCGTTGAGCATGGTATTTGCGCGCGCATAGTTATCATCAATGATGGAGTGAATCTCCTCATCAATCACATGTGCCGTCTCATCAGAGATGCTCTTGTGTTGAGTCACTGAGTGGCCGAGGAAGACTTCACCCTCATCTTCAGAGTAGGCAAGCGGTCCAAGTCGGTCAGAGAGGCCCCACTGGGTAACCATGTTGCGAGCGATCTCAGTGGCACGTTTGATATCGTTCTGCGCACCGGTGGTGACGTTCTCCTCACCGAAGATCAGCTCCTCGGCGATACGTCCACCGTAGAGCGTAGAGATCTGACTCTCAAGTCGCTCCTTACTGGCGCTATAACGATCCGCCTCAGGCAGAAACATCGTCACACCGAGGGCGCGGCCACGTGGAATAATCGTCACCTTGTAGACCGGATCGTGTGAGGGGACCAGACGACCAACGATGGCGTGACCCGCCTCGTGATAAGCAGTGAGATTCTTCTCCTCCTCGCTCATCACCATGGAGCGGCGTTCCGCACCCATCATGATCTTATCCTTGGCACGCTCGAAATCGTCCATTTCGACCAGACGCTTGTTGGCACGCGCGGCAAACAGTGCCGCTTCATTGGCTAGATTAGCGAGATCGGCACCGGAGAATCCAGGGGTACCACGAGCGATAATCGCAGGTTTAACGTTATCGTCGACCGGCAACTTGCGCATATGCACGCGCAGAATCTGTTCACGACCACGCACATCGGGCAGCGGTACCACCACCTGACGATCGAAACGGCCGGGACGCAGCAGCGCAGGATCGAGTACGTCGGGACGGTTGGTTGCAGCAATGACGATCACGCCCTCGTTGCCCTCAAAGCCATCCATCTCAACCAGCAGCTGGTTCAGGGTCTGCTCACGCTCATCGTGTCCACCACCGAGACCGGCACCGCGATGGCGACCGACCGCGTCGATCTCATCGATAAAGATAATGCAGGGGGCGTGTTTCTTCGCCTGCTCGAACATGTCGCGGACACGCGAGGCGCCGACACCGACAAACATCTCAACAAAATCGGAACCTGAAATGGTAAAAAACGGCACCTTTGCTTCACCAGCGATCGCCTTGGCCAGCAGTGTCTTACCGGTACCGGGGGAGCCAACCATCAATACGCCACGAGGAATCTTGCCACCGAGCTTCTGGAACTTACCGGGATCACGCAGGAATTCGACCAGCTCGCCGACCTCCTCCTTCGCCTCCTCAACGCCGGCCACATCACCGAAGTTAACCTTGACCTGATCCTCACCCAGCATGCGTGCCTTGCTCTTACCAAAGGACATTGCACCGCGACCACCGCCACCGCCCTGCATCTGGCGCATGAAGAAGATCCAGACACCGATCAGTAGCAGCATCGGGAACCAGGAGATAAAGATCTGCATCAGTACCGACTGCTGCTCGGGTGGCTGCGCCTCGATCATGACGTTATTGGCGAGCAAATCGCCGATCAGAGAACGGTTATCGGTCTCGGGACTGTAGGTCTTGATCCGCTCACCACCGATTGAACTACCCGTAATGGTGCGGCCTTCGATCAATACACTCTGGATACGCCCATCTTTCACATCATTAATAAATTGCGAATAGGGCAGCGGCTGTGCGTGCTGCTGAGTGGTGCTGAAATTATTAAACACCGACATCAGGATGATTGCGATAACCACCCAAAGGAGCACATTTTTTGCCATGTCGTTCAAACCTGTTTACCTCAGATATGATAGGGGTTTTATTACTGATCAGCGTGAAGCGCTTGATTGAATTAGAGTATAGGTCACTGGATTGGTTCTACCCTACTACAGTTTAAAGTTACGGGCCAAGGCGTAGACCTCACGCGAACGTGGGCGTGAAGCCTTCGGTTTACGCATCGTCACCTTGCCGAAAGCCGAACGAAGCGCCTTGAGATACTCATCAAAACCTTCACCCTGAAAAACCTTCACCAACATGGCCCCACCGGGAGATAACGTCTCTTTTGCCAATTCCAGAGTCAGCTCAGCCAGATACATCGCTCGCGGCTGATCAACCGCACTCATACCGCTGATATTGGGGGCCATATCTGACATTACAAGGTCAGCCTGCCCACCATCGAGTAGATCGATCAGCTGCTGGTGCGGCTCATCCTCGCGGAAGTCACCCTGTATAAAGGTAACATCGGCGAGCGAGTCCATCGGCAGAATATCGAGTGCAATCACCCGCCCCGTGTCTCCCAATATGCTGGCGGCGTACTGTGACCAGCCACCGGGAGCCGCGCCGAGATCGATCACCGTCATCCCCTGCTTCAGAATACGATCCTTCTCCTGAATCTCGATCAGCTTGTAGATCGCACGCGAGCGATAGCCATCCGCCTGCGAGCGTTTCACATACTCATCGTCGAAGTGCTCCTGCAGCCAACGTCCACTACTTTTACTACGTGCCATAACTTACCAACAGCTCTTTTCAGTGAAATGGGGTGCGATACAGGGTAAACTTGCCACCCTTTTTCGACCAGCACTACTTTACAGAGGTCTATACACCCGTGCCCCTCACCGATTCACAAAAACGCCATCTGCGAGGCCTCGGCCACTCTCTTAAACCACTCATCATCGTCGGCGATAAGGGCATCTCCGAGGGGCTGATTGAAGAGACCCGCAGCACCATCACCCATCACGAACTGATCAAGGTACGGGTCAACGCGATGGATCGGGAGTCGCGCGATGCGATGATCGCTACACTCTGTGAGGCGTGTAAGGCCGAACTGATCCAGCGAATTGGACATGTCGCCCTGCTATTCAAGCGCAACATCGACAAGCCTCGTATCGAGATCCCTGCCCGCTAGTCACCCCGTTTCACACTCACCACCCCGACGGCAACCAACACCGCGCCCGCCAGCGAGTTGAACAGAAACAGCAGTGAAGAGATGCCATGCAGCATCGCAAAGCGGCTCCCCTCCAAGCTCGTGGGCAGACCTGCCGCTCGCAGCTCCGCGACCTGCGGATGGAGAATAAATTCACTCACTGCCGCAGCAATCACCATCACCAGCAACAAGCCACAACGCCAACTACGCAAATAACCCCGCCCGACTCGATAGAGTGCGATGACAAGCAGCAGTGCGGCCACCACAAGACTCAGATAGGTTGTCAGGGTGAAGAGTTCACCGGCAAGAGTGCCGGCGAGGGCGCGATTCTCAAGAAGATTGAATAGCTGTGGAACGGCCAGATAACCAACACCCCAGAGCGCGCCAACCCAAAGGGTTAGTAACAATCGCTCAACAACCACAAAAACTCTATCCATGACCGGGGCTAGCAGGGGGATTAGATGTATTTGACCTCGAGGATCTCGAAGGTGCGAGTACCGCCGGGAACATCGACAGAGACCACATCACCCTCGCTCTTGCCGATCAGGGCACGGGCAATCGGTGAGTTGAGTGAAATCTGACCCGCCTTGATATCGGCTTCATCCTCACCAACGATCTGGTAGGTCACCTCTTCACCACTCTCCTCCTCTTCGAGGTCGATAGTGGTGCCAAAAATGACACGTCCATTGGCCGGCATTGTGGTGACATCAATCACCTGCGCATTGGAGAGCTTGCCATCAATATCCTTAATACGGCCTTCAATGAAGCTCTGCTGCTCACGCGCGGCGTGATACTCAGCATTCTCTTTCAGATCTCCGTGGGCACGCGCCTCGGCAATTGCCTCAACAACACGTGGACGCTGAACGCTTTTCAGATCCTGGAGCTCAGCCTGAAGTGCCTCAGCCCCACGTACAGTCATAGGTACCTTACCGCTCATACTGACAGCTCCTTATGCAGATCCTGCAGACGGTTAACATCGGCCTCGTCGCGACGTTTCATCGCGCGACAGGCAGCCTCACCACCTGCGATTGTTGTGAAGTAGGTGACCTTGTGCTGCAGCGCCGAGGCACGAATGCCGCGCGAATCGGCAATCGCCTGCTTTCCTTCAGTGGTATTGACGATGAAACTGATCTCATCGTTCTTGATCATATCGACGATGTGTGGACGGTCTTCGGTCACCTTATTCACCACACCGCACTCGATACCCGCCTCGTTCAAGGCTCGGGCGGTACCACGTGTGGCGACCACCTCGAAACCGAGCTCAGCCAAGGTTCCGGCGACACGTACGGCACCGCCCTTATCCGATTCACGCACACTGACAAAGGCACGACCACTGCTCGGCATGGTGACGCTAGCGCCAAGCTGCGCCTTATGGAACGCCTCACCAAAGCTACGACCGACACCCATGACCTCGCCAGTCGACTTCATCTCAGGGCCGAGGATCGGATCAACACCAGGGAACTTCACAAACGGGAAGACCGCCTCCTTGACCGAGTAGTAGTCGGGCACGATCTCTTCCGTTGCACCCTGCGCCTCAAGCGTAGTACCCGCCATACAGCGGGCCGCCACCTTGGCCAGCTGGCGACTGGTCGCCTTGGAGACAAAGGGAACGGTACGTGAGGCGCGAGGATTGACCTCTATCACGTAGACGTCATTGTCCTTGATCGCAAACTGAGTGTTCATCAGACCGATAACCTTCAGCTCTTTTGCCATCACCGTCACCTGACGGCGCAGCTCATCCTGAATCTCCGCCGACACACTGTAGGGTGGCAGTGAACAGGCTGAGTCACCGGAGTGAACACCCGCCTGTTCGATATGCTGCATGAGTCCGCCGATCAGTACCTGCTCTCCGTCACAGATGGCATCGACATCGAGCTCTACCGCATCATCGAGGAAACGATCGAGCAGCACTGGCGACTCATTGGAGACCTTCACCGCGTCACGCATATAGGTGCGCAGCTCAGACTCATTAAAGACGATCTCCATCGCACGACCACCCAGCACATAGGAGGGGCGCACCACCAGTGGGTAACCGATATCCTCGGCCAGACGTACCGCATCCTCAGGGTTACGTGCGGTGCGATTGGGCGGCTGGCGCAGACCGAGCTTGTCGATCATCTGCTGGAAGCGTTCACGGTCCTCAGCCAGATCGATCGAGTCGGGCGAGGTACCGATAATCGGTGCACCGGCGGCCTCGAGATCACGCGCCAGCTTCAGCGGTGTCTGACCACCGTACTGAACAATCACGCCTTTAGGCTTCTCGAGGTCGATCACCTCGAGTACATCCTCAAGCGTCAGCGGCTCGAAGTAGAGACGATCCGAGGTATCGTAGTCGGTAGAAACAGTCTCGGGATTACAGTTGACCATGATGGTCTCGTAACCATCCTCACGCATTGCCAGAGCCGCGTGTACGCAGCAGTAGTCGAACTCGATACCCTGGCCGATGCGGTTAGGACCGCCGCCGAGCACCATGATCTTCTCTTTATCAGAGGGATTCGCCTCGCACTCCTCCTCGTAGGTGGAGTACATGTAGGCAGTCGAGGTAGAGAACTCAGCGGCGCAGGTATCTACACGTTTATAGACCGGACGGATACCGAGTTCGCGGCGCAGCTTGCGCATCTCGCCTTCACGCAGACCAATCAGCTTGGCGAGACGACGATCGGCGAATCCCTTGCGTTTGAGCTTGAAGAGGAAAGGCTTATCGATACCTGAGACACCACGCTCACGCACCTCGGCCTCAAGCGTCACCAGCTCCTCCAGCTGTACCAGGAACCAGCGATCGATCTTGGTCAACTCAAACATCTTCTCCAGGTCGATCCCGGCACGGAAACCGTCAGCGACATACCAGAGGCGCTCGGGAGTGGGACGACGTAGCGCTTGATAGAGCGCATCCATCGCATCCTCCTGCTCCATGTCGAACATCTCATCAAAGCCATCGACACCGATTTCGAGACCGCGCAACGCCTTCTGGAACGACTCCTGCTGGCTACGACCAATTGCCATCACCTCACCCACCGATTTCATCTGTGTGGTCAGGGAGTTATCGGCCTGTGGGAACTTCTCGAAGGTGAAACGCGGAATCTTGGTCACGACGTAGTCGATAGTCGGCTCAAACGAGGCCGGGGTGGCACCACCGGTAATATCGTTCTGCAGTTCATCGAGCGTGTAACCGACCGCCAGCTTCGCCGCCACCTTGGCAATTGGGAAGCCGGTTGCCTTGGAGGCGAGCGCCGAGGAGCGCGACACACGTGGATTCATTTCGATAATGGTCATGCGACCGTTATCGGGATTGATTGCAAACTGGACGTTGGAGCCGCCGGTGTCGACACCGATCTCACGCAGTACCGCCAGTGAGGCGTCGCGCATGATCTGATACTCCTTGTCGGTCAGGGTCTGTGCCGGGGCAACGGTGATCGAGTCACCGGTGTGCACACCCATCGGATCGAAGTTCTCGATCGAGCAGATGATGATGCAGTTGTCCTTGTGGTCTCGTACCACCTCCATCTCATACTCTTTCCAGCCGAGGATCGACTCCTCAACCAGCAGCTCTTTGGTCGGCGAGAGATCAAGGCCTCGTTCGCAGATTTCGACGAACTCTTCCTTGTTATAGGCAATACCGCCACCGGAGCCACCCATGGTGAAGCTGGGACGGATAATGGTCGGGAAGCCGACCTGCGCCTGCACCTGCCACGCCTCTTCCATCGAGTGGGCAACCGCAGCCTTGGGCATGTCGAGACCGATCTTGGTCATCGCCTTGTGGAACTTGTCGCGATCCTCCGCCTTGTCGATCGCCTCCTTCTTCGCACCAATCATCTCGACGCCGTGCTGCTCCAGCACACCCTCGCGGGCCAGATCGAGCGCGCAGTTGAGTGCCGTCTGACCACCCATAGTCGGCAGCAGCACATCTGGCTTCTCTTTTTCGATGATCTTCGCCACCGCCTGCCAGTTGATCGGCTCGATGTAGGTGGCATCGGCCATCTCCGGGTCGGTCATAATGGTGGCTGGATTGGAGTTGACCAGAATAACGCGATAGCCCTCTTCGCGTAGCGCCTTACACGCCTGTGCGCCCGAGTAGTCGAACTCACACGCCTGGCCGATGACAATCGGCCCAGCGCCGATGATCAGGATGCTTTTGATGTCTGTACGTTTTGGCATGGCTTCTTTGTCTGATCATTTAGGTGGTGACTGCAGCGGATGAGCTCATCACCCGCCACGGCCACACACGGTTATTAACTATTGCTGCGCTGCTTCAATCAGCTCAATAAAGTGATCGAAGAGTGGTGCCACATCGTGTGGACCGGGACTCGCCTCGGGGTGCCCCTGGAAACTGAAGGCGGGTTTGTCGGTGCGATGTACACCCTGCAGACTGCCATCAAAGAGCGAACGATGGGTGGTACGCATGTTTGCTGGCAGACTCTTTTCATCGACCGCGAAGCCGTGATTCTGACTGCTGATCATCACCTCACCGCCCTCGACATCCTGCACCGGATGGTTGGCACCGTGGTGTCCAAACTTCATCTTCACCGTCTTTGCCCCACTGGCCAGGGAGAGCAGCTGATGACCGAGACAGATACCAAACACCGGTAGCTCGCCCTCAAGAATTTTGCTAATCGATTCGATCGCATAGGTACAGGGCTCTGGGTCGCCCGGGCCATTGGAGAGGAAGACGCCATCAGGATTGAGCTTCAGCACCTCTTCAGCAGGGGTCTGTGCCGGAACGACAGTGAGCCGGCAGCCACGATCGACCAGCATGCGTAGGATGTTGCGCTTTACGCCGAAATCGTAGGCGACGACATGATAGGGAAGCTTCTCTTCAATCGGGTGCGGCGCATCAGGCATGCCGTCGGCGAGTGTCCAGCTACCCTGCGCCCACTCGTAGGGCTGACCGGTGGTGACCTCTTTGGCGAGATCCATCCCCTTCAGACCGGGGAAGCCCTGCGCTGCGGCAACTGCAGCTGCCTCATCGATATTCTCACCAGCAATGATGCAACCATTCTGAGCCCCCTTGTCGCGCAGAATTCGGGTCAGCTTACGGGTATCGATATCGGCGATGGCAACGATGTTGTTGCGCGCCAAATAGGTGTCGAGTGACTCCTGGTTGCGAAAGTTACTGGCCAGTAGAGGCAGATCGCGAATCACCAGACCACTGACATGCAGCGCCGATGACTCTTCATCATCCTCATTGGTCCCGACATTGCCGATGTGTGGATAGGTCAGGGTAACAATCTGTTTTGAGTAGGAGGGATCGGTCAGAATCTCCTGATAACCGGTCATCGAGGTATTGAATACCACCTCGCCAACGGATTGCCCATTGATACCAATTGATTCCCCCCAGAACAGGGTGCCGTCTTCCAGGGCTAACAGGGCCGGTTGTCGCAAGATTACCTCCACTCAACGCGCGCAAAAAACGGGAAAAGCCACAAGGCTGCTCCCGCACGGTTAAATCTTTCAAGAATCCCGTTTCCGGGTGGGGCCGATTCTACTCAACCTGGGCCTCGCTGTCCATCCAAGGCGATGAGAAATGCGTCCAATTGGCGCGACTCCGGCAAGATGAAACACCGCGGGAGTATTCGCGGTGGTAATGGCCTGGATCGGGGCTGAGTTAGAGCCTGAAGCGGTCTACCAGCATATTGAGCTTGGCGGAGAGATCGATCAGCTCATTGCTGACCTCGGCATTCTGCCCGGAGAGCTGTGATGCCTGCTCGGCGAGCTGACTGATATTGACGATATTGCGATTGATATCTTCAGCCACCTTACTCTGCTCATCGGCAGCGATAGCGATCTGACTATTCATATCATTGATTCCCGAGACACCACCAGCAATCATCGCCAGCGACTCAGCGGCCGCTTCGACCTGCTCAGACTCCTTGGCTGCACAACCACGCGCCGTCTCCATCGCACTGACCGCCTCTCGAGCACCGAGCTGTAGCTCTTCGATCATCTGCTCGATCTCCTGGGTCGACTGGTGGGTACGAGTCGCCAGGGTTCTCACCTCATCGGCTACCACCGCAAATCCTCGCCCCTGCTCGCCTGCTCGTGCCGCCTCGATGGCAGCATTCAGCGCCAACAGGTTAGTCTGCTCGGCAATCCCTTTGATCACATCCAGGACCACCCCGACATTTTCACTCTTCTCATCGAGCTGCTTGATCACGGTAGAGGCCTGCTCCACATCGCTCATGAGAATATCGATACCACCGATCGCCTGAGTCACAACATAGGCACCCTTCTTCGCCTCCTGATCGGCATCCTTGGAGAGCTCGGCGGTCTGACCCGCATTGCGCGCCACCTCCTGCACGGTCGCCTCCATCTCATTCATCGCCGTGGCGACCATCTCAGTTCCCGTCTGCTGCTCTCGCACCGCGCCGGCACTCTGTTCTGAGGTCGAGCGAATACGATCAGCCACATCCGTCAATCCATGCGTGGTGTCACTCACCTCTTTCAGGCTGTCATGGAACTTGACTATCATGCCGTTGAAGGCGTCGGCCATCTCTCCAATCTCATCCCGCTTCTCAACCACAATCTGTTGACTCAGATCTGAATTCTGCTCAATGGATTGAATTGTGCCGCGTAATTTATTAATTGGCTTAGTGACCACTCGACCCAGCATGTAGACCATCAGCACAAGACCCGCTGCAAATAGCACAATCTGGATACCGCCTGAGCTAAGCAGACCATTAAAGATCTTGTTGTGCATCTCATCGAGCGAGTAGGAGACACGCACCGCACCGAGCACCGTACCCTCAGGAACTTGATGGCAGAGTAGACAATTGGTGCCACGATAATCGGCGCTGGCACGTAGCGGAGTAACAACGGTGAGGTAACTACCCTCTTCACCATCGACATCCTCTATTACCGCTTCACCGGCAAGTGCACGACGATCCAGTTCATCAACCGGCTTCTGATCCTCAAAGCCCGCACCGAAGAGTTTTGCGATCCCCTCACCACGAATGATGCGCGCCTCAAGCACATTGGGACGCTCAAGCAATTTTTTCTGCAGGATCTGGCGATTGGTCATGTTACCGGTCAGCATCATCGCATTAATGGTGTCGAAGTAGCTGTCGGCCATATCGGTGGTCTGTTGGGTAATAGCAGACTCGACCAGAGAGTGGGTACTTTTAAATGAGTGCCATAGAGATGCGATTAAAACCGTGACAAACACGGCCAGGAGCGTGAGGTTTATTTTTGCTGCGATCTTCATTATGGAATCCTCCGTCCCGATCTTTTTATGA
Organism: Solemya pervernicosa gill symbiont; assembly: GCF_002020875.1. Taxonomy (NCBI): domain Bacteria; kingdom Pseudomonadati; phylum Pseudomonadota; class Gammaproteobacteria; species Solemya pervernicosa gill symbiont. The sequence continues at coordinate 38,675 of NZ_MPRL01000006.1, forward strand.
GCAGACTTCCTGCCACACATGCTACGCCAAACTCCCAAGCAGACAAGCTCGGGAAAACCCACCCAGCCCCCCTCCTTACGCGACCACTCGACTTCACATCGCACAACCGAGATGAACCATTGACGTAATCACACCTAAGAAGACTATCGGAAATAAGCGACAAAGCTTTAACAAAAGCTTAAATATGGTTGATTTAAATCAACGTAAATTGATGCTAACGAAACAAAAAAGGACGACACCCTGAAGGTTTGCCGTCCTTATCAATGACATTAAATTAAACTACGATCAGTTGAGTTTAAAACGACCTATCGCACCTTCTAGACGTGAGAAGGCGGCAATCAGACGGTCACTGATCTGCAGATTTCGATCGGCCTCCTCCGAGGTCGCCTCCGAGATCAGTCCGATATTCTCAAGATTTTCATTCACCCCGCTGGTGAGCTGCATCTGCTCAGAGATCGCATCGGCAATTTGATTATTCATCTCGCGGATACCGACCACCTCACCGACGATCATGCCGAGCGCCTCAGCAGCACGTTCGACCTGCTCCTCCTCGGTCTTCGCCAGCTCGCGTGCACTATCGATAACACCAACGGCGTCACGGGCTCGTGACTGGAGATTATCGATCATCTCCTCGATCTCTTTGGTGGACTCGTGGGTTCGAGTGGCCAGCGTACGCACCTCATCAGCAACCACCGCAAAACCACGACCATGCTCACCGGCTCGCGCCGCTTCGATCGCCGCATTGAGTGCCAGCAGATTAGTCTGTTCAGCGATATTCTTGATCACATCCAGCACCACACCGATCTGTTCACTGTTGGTATCGAGAGACTGGATAACACCCGCCGCCTCTTCGACATTGTTCATCAGCGCATCAATACCCGCCAGCGCCTTGGTCGCAACTATAGCTCCACCCCGCGCCTCTTCATCGGCACCAGCTGAGGCCTCTGCCGTCTGTTTGGCATGATCTGCAATACCATTCACCGATGACTCCATCTCGCGCATAGTGCCTAGCGCGGCTTCGGTGCCGTTACGCTGCTCGGCAACCGCCTTGGCAGTATTTTCCGATGAAGCCGCGATCTCAGATGAGACAGCACGAAGCTCGTTCGTCGTCTCGTAGACCTGCGTCATACTCTCCTGAATCTGATCCATCATCTGGTTAAAGGCGTTACCCATCGCACCAAACTCATCGTTGGTACGCACCTCAAAACGCTGACTCAGATCAGAGTCTGTCGCCACCGCATCGATCGTCTTACGCAGCCTGCCGATCCGACTGGTCACAATCTTCGACATCATATAAATAATTAGAGCCAGCCCCACAACAAACAGCAGCAGACTGACGCCACCAATCACCATCAGGCTATCGCGAATCTGTCCGTGAATGTCCTCGAGCGAATAGCTCACACGTACCGCACCCAACACTGTTCCCTCAGGCACTATGTGACAGGTGAGACAGTTGGTGCCGCGATAATCCTTGCTGGCCAGAACCGGATTGATCACCGTCAGCAACTCACCACTCTCACTCATCTCAACGATCGATTCACCAGCCAGCGCACGACGATCAAGATCGTCCTGTGGCAGTTCATCGTCAAAACCGGGGCCGTAGATCTTAGAGACAGATTCGTGGCGAAGAATGCGACCCTCAGTGTAATTGGGGCGTTCCAACAATTTGTCCTGGAGGATTTTTCGATTGGCCATATTACCGGTCAGCATGAAGGCGTTGATCGAATCGAAGTAGGAGTCAGCTGCATCGCGTGTCTGCTGCAACACCACCTCTTCAACCAGCGACTGCTCACCGTCATAGACAAACCAGAGCGAGGTCGCGAAGACCATTAAAAAGACCCCGAGCAGCGCCAGATTAATCTTTGCAGAGATGCCGAGCTCTAACTTTCCCGCTGCCTTATTCATATTCTCACCAATCTAGTTGTTATATTTTAATTCGGTAGAACTATCGCGACACACTCCCATGTACGGGTTTGAAAACCGCGACCAGCCGGTTGCTCACCAGCTATAATGCACAATAATTAAAACTGTCCGGGGTGGACAGTTAACAAATCGACTTACTCAGCCAGACCAAGTACGTCCTGCATATCGAACTCTCCCTGAGAGTGTTGCATCACCCAGCCGGCTGCTCGTACAGCCCCCTTGGCGAAGGTCATGCGACTCGATGCCTTGTGGGTAATTTCGAGTCGTTCACCCAACGCGGCAAACAGCACGGTGTGTTCGCCAACAATATCACCCGCCCGAATGGTTTCAAAACCGATCGTCTTGCGCTCACGCTCACCGGTGATACCCTCGCGACCGTATACTGCACACTCTTTAAGATCGCGGCCCAGCGCATCGGCAACCACCTCACCCATGCGTAGCGCGGTCCCAGAGGGGGCATCAACCTTGTGACGATGGTGTGCCTCCACTATCTCGATATCGACATCATCGCCCAGGACTTGAGCGGCAATCTCAAGAAGCTTGAAGCTTAGATTGACGCCGACACTCATATTAGGGGCAAAAACGACCGCCACCTGCTCACCTGCCTCAGCGATTTTCTGTTTCTGCTCATCATCAAGACCGGTGGTTCCGATCACCACCCTCTTCCCTGCTTCCCGGCAGATTTCAAGGTTTGCCATCGTCACGGCTGGGCTGGTGAAATCGATCAACACATCGAAGTCATCAACCACAGCAGCCAGATCATCGACCAACTTCACACCGAGCGCACCAACACCGACCAGATTGCCCACATCGAGCCCCAGCAGTTCGCTACCGCTTCGCTCAGTAGCCGCACCGACACTCACACCTTCAGCCATCTGGCTCGCCTCAATCAGAATGCGTCCCATACGACCGGCAGCACCGGCAATTGCAACCCTGCTCATCTCTACACCTCGAATTCGATTATTAAATGCAGCCCACCGCTGCAGACCAGAAATTTCGTTATTGGAATAGCGACAGACAATAACAGATGGGGGTGGCTCGGGACCACCGCATAAAAAAGGGGCCGTTAGGCCCCTCTTTCACACTCTCTGTCACTACTACCAGCGACTAGGCGCCCAGATCGCCAAAGAACTTCTTCACCCCATCGAGCCAGGAGCTGGCACGCGGGTTGTGCTGTGCATCGCCACCGAGGCTCTGCTCAAAGCTCTGTAGGATATCGCGCTGCTCGGCCGACAGATTGACCGGCGTCTCAACCACTACGCGGCTGAGCAGATCACCGGTCACACCACCGCGCACCGACTTCACACCCTTCCCGCGCATACGGAACAGCTTGCCGGTCTGAGTGCCAGCTGGAATCTTCAGCTTGACCTTGCCATCAAGGGTCGGCACCTCAAGCTCTCCACCGAGTGCGGCGGTGACAAAACTGATCGGCACCTCGCAGTAGAGGTTGTTGTCATCACGGACAAAGATCGGATGATCCTTGATCCCGACCTGCACGTAGAGATCACCTGATGGACCACCGTTCTCTCCCGCCTCACCCTCACCGGAGAGACGAATCCGGTCGCCGTTATCGACACCTGCCGGCACCTTGACCGAGAGGGTCTTGTGCTCCTGCACACGACCGTGGCCATGACAGCTCTTACAGGGGTTGGAGATGATCACACCATTGCCGTGACAGGAGGGACAGGTCTGCTGCACAGAGAAGAATCCCTGCTGCATTCGCACCTGACCCTGACCACCACAGGTGGCGCAGGGGGTCGGCTTAGAGTCACCCTCACCGCCGCTACCACCACAGCTCTCGCACTTCACCATGGTTGGCACACGAATCTTCACCGTGGTGCCGTGTACTGCATCCTCAAGACTCAGCTCGAGGTTGTAACGTAGATCAGAACCGCGACGCACACTGCTGGTACCACGCCCACCCGGGCCACCACCGCCGAAGATGTCGCCGAAGATATCGCCAAAGATATCGCTGAAGTTACCGGCACCCGCGCCGCCACCGTAACCGGGTCCACCACCCATCGACTGATCGACACCGGCGTGACCAAACTGATCGTAAGCGGTGCGTTTCTGAGCATCGTTTAAGACCTCATACGCCTCTTTCGCTTCCTTAAATTTGGCTTCGGCTTCCTCATCATCGGGATTACGATCGGGATGATACTTCATCGCCAGACGACGATAGGCCTTCTTCAGCTCCGCTTCGCTGGCGTTTTTCGCCACGCCCAGCACTTCGTAGTAGTCACGTTTACTCATGGTGTTCCGGTCGCATCACTTTAAGTAGATCGATAACGCGTGGAGTCGTTGCCTCCAACACGCCGAAGGCGCGGAAGTCTAAACTCCCGCGCCCGCGTCTTTCCCCTGACCCAGCTGGGCGGGGGGCTACCATAACCTGATGGTTACTTATTGTCTTCCTTAACCTCTTCGAACTCGGCATCGACAACGTCATCATCCGCCTGTCCAGCATCACCCTCAGGCTGTGCAGCACCCTCGGCACCAGCGGCATCTGCAGCACCCTTCTCGGCGTAGAGTCGCTCAGCCATCTTGCCGGAGGCCTCGGTCAGCGCCTTGGTCTTGGCCTCGATCTCATCCTTGTCATCACCCTTCATCGCCTCTTCGAGCTCTTTGATAGCAGCCTCGATAGTATCCTTCTCGCCCGGCTCGAGCTTCTCGTCACCCAGCTCTTCCATCGACTTGCGGGTGGCATGGATCATCCCATCGGCCTGGTTACGCGCATCGACCAGTTCGTGGAACTTCTTATCCTCGTCGGCGTGTGCCTCAGCATCCTTGACCATACGATCGACTTCATCATCGGAGAGACCAGAAGAGGCCTTGATGATGATGTTCTGCTCTTTACCGGTACCCTTGTCCTTTGCCGAGACATTAAGAATGCCGTTGGCATCGATATCGAGGGCGACCTCGATCTGCGGTACGCCACGGGGTGCCGGTGGGATATCACTCAGATCAAAACGACCGAGTGACTTATTGGCACTCGCCATCTCACGCTCGCCCTGGAGTACGTGCACGGTAACCGCCGTCTGATTGTCATCAGCGGTAGAGAAGACCTGATTCGCCTTGGTCGGGATGGTGGTGTTTTTATCGATCAGCTTGGTCATCACGCCACCCATGGTCTCGATACCGAGACTCAGTGGGGTTACGTCGAGCAGCAGCACGTCCTTGACGTCACCGCCCAGAACACCACCCTGGATCGAGGCACCCATCGCAACCGCCTCATCGGGATTTACATCCTTACGCGGCTCCTTACCGAAGAACTCCTGTACCGCCTCCTGAACCTTAGGCATGCGGCTCTGACCACCAACCAGGATGACGTCATCGATATCGGAGACGTTCAGACCCGCATCCTTCAGTGCCACCTTACAAGGATCGATGGTACGTACGATCAGCTCTTCAACCAGCGACTCGAGCTTGGCACGGGTCACCTTGACGTTAAGATGTTTGGGACCTGAGGCATCAGCGGTGATGTAGGGTAGATTGACGTCGGTCTGGGCACTCGATGAGAGTTCGATCTTCGCCTTCTCCGCACCCTCTTTAAGACGCTGCAGTGCGAGTGGGTCATTGTGCAGATCGATACCGGTGTCCTTCTTGAACTCATCGGAGAGGTAGTCGATGAGACGCATATCGAAATCCTCACCACCGAGGAAGGTATCACCGTTGGTTGAGAGCACCTCGAACTGGTGCTCGCCATCGATATCGGCGATCTCGATGATCGAGATATCGAAGGTACCGCCACCGAGGTCGTAGACCGCGATCTTCACATCACCGCGCTTCTTGTCCATGCCGTAGGCAAGGGCCGCTGCGGTTGGCTCATTAATGATGCGCTTGACCTCAAGACCGGCAATCTTGCCCGCATCCTTGGTCGCCTGACGCTGTGAGTCGTTGAAGTAGGCAGGAACGGTAATGACCGCTTCGGTCACCTCTTCGCCAAGGAAATCCTCAGCGGTCTTCTTCATCTTCTGCAGCACCTTGGCTGAGATCTCGGGAGAGGCCATCTTGGTGCCCTTCGCCTCGACCCACGCATCACCGTTATCCGCCTTAACGATCTTGTAGGGGACCAGCTTGATATCTTTCTGTACCGCATCCTCTTCGAAGCGGCGACCGATCAGACGCTTGACTGCGTAGAAGGTGTCGGTCGGGTTAGTGACCGCCTGACGCTTGGCCGACTGACCAACCAGCACCTCATTGTCGTCGGTGTAGGCGACGATCGATGGTGTGGTGCGATCACCCTCACTATTTTCGATAACACGTGCCTTACCACCCTCCATCACTGCTACGCAGGAGTTGGTGGTTCCCAGATCGATACCGATAATCTTGCCCATGATCTCAATTCTCCACTTCAAACCGTCGTTTTGACGACGGGGATTTATTCAAATTCGTTAAAACTGCATTCTGCCCCTGAAGATGGGGTTACTCGTCCCGATTTCAAGCCTGCAGAGTGATATTAATTACTCAGCGGCCGCTTTAGAAACCACCACCCGTGCCGGACGGATCAGACGATCATTGAGGGTGTAGCCCTTCTGGAACACCGCCACCACCATGTTGGGCTCGACCTCGTCGGTCTCCTGCATGGTCATCGCCTGGTGATTATCCGGATCAAACCTCTCCCCCTCGGGATTAATCTCGGCGATACCGTGCTTCTCCATCGCAGAGAGCAGCTGTTTGAGGGTCATCTCACTCCCCTCGCGGAGGGTCTCAACCGTAGCGCCCTCATTGGCAGCCGCTGCCACACCCATCTCGAGGCTATCAACCACACTCAGCAGCTCGTTGGAAAACTTCTCCAGCGCGTACTTGTGGGCATTCTCCAACTCGCGCGCGGTGCGCTTGCGCAGATTATCCATCTCGGCACGCAGCTTCAGTGTCTCGTTCCAGTGCTCATCGGCCTTGGCGCGTGCATCTTCGAGCAGCACCGCCACATCTTCAACGGGAGCATCCCCCTGAACCGCCTCATCCTCGGCGGCCGACAGGACCTCCCCCTCAACAGCGCCACTCTCATCAGTTTGCGGCTCTTGCTGATTGTTATTACTCATCTTTATAAAACTCCAAACACATAATCTATTGCGGGTTATTAATTCGGTTCGCTGCTATATGGGGCTTATTCACGTGGATTCAAGGCGGCGCTGAGCAGCTTGGCGGTGACATCGACTATCGGGATCACCCGCTCATAGGCCATACGGGTCGGACCAATCACGCCCAGTACACCGACCCCTTGCCCCTCAATGTTATAGGGGGCAGTCACCACGCTGCACTCATCCAGCACGCTGTAACCCGACTCTTCGCCGATGAAGATCTGTACCCCATCGGCGTTAATACTGTGATCAAGCAGATGCAGGATCTCCTGCTTCTGACTGAACGCCTCAAACAGTCCACGCAGCTTCTCTACGCTGCTCATATCGCTCAGCCCCATCAGATTGGTCTCACCAGCAAGTAGAAAATCGTTGTCGTTACGTTCGGCATCAAACAGCTCACCCGCCGCATCGATCAGTGAGCGCATCACCTCATCCATATGTTCGCGCGCCGACTCCAGCTCAGCCACCATCAGCTCATGCAGCTGGCTTACGTCCTGACCGGCGAAGTGGCTACTCAGATAGTTGGCAAAACGACGCAGATTCTCGGCACTGTAGTCACGATCGACATGAATGATGCGGTTCTGTACCTCATGTTCGTTGACCACCAGAATCACCAGGATGCGACGATCGGAAAGCGGTAGAAACTCCACCTGACGCAGAATCGTCGTCTGCAGTCGTGGCATCGTCACCACCCCCGCCATCTGCGAAACACCGGAGAGCAGTGAAGAGGCCTTGTTGAGCAGCAACTCCTGACTATCGAGTTTGGGATCGAGCAGCTGCTGAAACTGGCCCAGCTCACGGGTATCGAGTTCACGCACCGTTAGCAGTGAATCGACAAACATGCGATAGCCCTGCACGGTAGGGATACGTCCTGCGGAGGTATGGGGGGAGCTGACCAGACCCAGCTCCTCCAGATCGGAGATCACATTGCGGATCGTGGCGGGACTCAGTTTCAGACCGATATCGCGCGCCAGGGTGCGGGAACCAACCGGGGTGCCCTCTTCTATATAGTGTTCAACCAACACCTTGAGCAGATGCTGGGCGCGCTCATTGAGCGCTATCGACACACCATTTTCCGTTTTTGTTTGACTCACTCGATTAATTTCCGGTGATGACCCCGTCCGACGCCGGCGAAATAGTAGCACTCTGACCTATCGAGTGCTAACGCCACTAAGGGTCTATCTATGGGCGCTGTTGGCGGCTTGCAATGGGCGTGATAACGTTGCCAAAAAAGCACAGGTGCAATAGATGTCCACCCCCTTCAAAACCATTGGTCTCATCGGAAAATTTGACGACCCGAGCATTGCAGGCACCCTGCACGCACTCAGCGAACACCTACTCGAACAGCGCCAGCAGCTGCTGCTCGATGAGAACACCGCCAAGCTACTGCCCGAGCTGAACCTCGAGAGCGCCAGCCGCGATGAGATCGGTCGTCGCTGCGAGCTGGCGATCGTGGTGGGCGGTGACGGCACCCTGCTCAACGCCGCCCGTAGCCTCTGCGAACATGAGATCGCCATTCTCGGCATCAATATGGGTCGGCTCGGTTTTCTGGTCGATGTCTCACCCGCTGAGATGGTGGCCCGCCTCGATGAGATCCTCGGCGGCAACTACCTCGACGAGGAGCGTTTCCTGCTTGAGATGTATGTCGAGGGTGTGGACGGCAGTTGCCGCCCCTTCAATGCACTTAACGATGTGGTGGTACACAACCCCGAGGTGGCGCGCATGATCGAGTTCTCCACCTACATCGACGGCAGCTTCGTCACCACCCAGCGGGCCGATGGTCTGATTGTCGCCACCCCGACCGGCTCAACCGCCTACGCCCTCTCCAGTGGCGGTCCGATCATGCACCCCTCACTCGACACGGTGGTGATGGTGCCGATCTGCCCACACACACTGAGCAATCGCCCACTGATGGTCAATGCCGCCAGCCGTATCGAAGTAGTGGTCAACGAGACCAGTAGCAGCCACTCGCAGGTAAGCTGTGATGGGCAGGTCACCGTCGATCTGAAGAGCGATGACCGCATCATTATTCAACGCAAAGAGAAGCGCCTGCACCTGATCCATCCGCAGGGTTACGACTACTTCGAGATCCTACGCGCCAAGCTCGGCTGGAATGAGCACCCCGGCAAACAGTGTCCGGAGGTTTAACCGATGCTGAGTCAGATCCAGATTCGCAACTTCGCCATCGTCGAACAGCTCGATCTTGAGCTGCAGGCGGGTATGACCGTACTGACCGGCGAAACCGGTGCCGGCAAGTCGATCCTGATCGACGCGCTGGGCCTGGTGCTGGGTGACCGCGCCGATAGCGGCATCGTCCGTCACGGCACCAAACGGGCCGAGATCGGCGTCACCTTTCAGGTCGACACCAACAGCGGCGCCGCCGAGTGGTTGGAAGAGAACGAACTCGACGATGAGGGTGAGTGCCATATCCGCCGAACCGTCAGCCACGAGGGTCGCTCCAAGGGTTACATCAATGGTCGCCCGGTGCCGGTGGCACAGCTCAAGGCGCTGGGTGAGATGCTGGTCGATATCCACGGCCAACACGCCCACCAGTCACTGGTTAAACGCGATATTCAGCGCCAACTGCTCGATGAGTTCGCCAACTACCCCAAGCTATTAAAACAGGTGAGCAGCCTCGCCGATGAGTGGCATACCCTGCATGAGGAGCACCAAGCGCTGCGTCAGGCCGCGGCTGATCGCGATTCGCGCCTCGAGCTGCTGCGCTACCAGGTCGAGGAGCTGGATGCACTGGCACTCAGCGCCGATGAGCTGCCAAAACTGGAAGAGGAGCACGCACGCCTCGCCCACGCCGGTGAGTTGATCGATGTCTGTCAGCGTCATCTCGATCTACTACGCGACAACGATGAGCAGACCCTGCTCTCTCAGCTAGGCACTCTGCTGCACGAGATGTCAGATCAACTCAGCATCGATGGCAATCTGTCAGAGAGTTTCGAGCTGCTCAACTCGGCACAGATCCAACTCCAGGAGGGGGCCGATGAACTGCGCCGCTACACCGATCGACTCGAACTCGATCCCGAGCGTCTGCAATATCTCGACGAACGCCTCAGCACCATCCACAACCTGTCACGCAAACACCACGTAGAGCCGCACCAGTTACCACCGCTCGCACAGCAGCTGAGTGATGAGCTGGCCAACATTGAGCAGGCCGATATTCGTCTCGATGAGATCGGTGCCGAGATTGAGGCGCTGCAGAATCGTTATATAAAGGCAGCCAAACAGCTGACCAAATCGCGCAGCAAGACTGCCAAACAGCTAGGCAAGGGGGTCAGTACGGCGATGGATGAGCTCGGCATGCAGGGCGGTATCTTTGAGATCGCACTGCAGTCGCACGAGAGTGAAAAACCCTCACCGCATGGCATGGAGCAGATCGATTTTCTCGTCACAGCCAATCCCGGTCAGCCGCCCAAGCCACTCAGCAAGGTCGCCTCGGGGGGTGAACTCTCGCGCATCAGTCTGGCGATTCAGGTCATCCTTGCCGATAGCGCCCACATCCCCACACTGATCTTCGATGAGGTCGACACTGGAATAGGTGGTGGTGTGGCCGAGACGGTGGGACGTAAGCTCAGAACCCTCGGTGAACAGCGCCAGGTGCTCTGTGTCACCCACCTACCACAGGTCGCCTCGCAGGGGCATCAACATCTGCAGGTCGCCAAACAGAGCGATGGTAAACAGACCGCCACCTCGATTCTGCCACTGGTCGAACAGGCACGAGTCGATGAGGTGGCACGGATGCTGGGCGGACTTGAGATAACTACCCAGACCCTGGCACACGCCGAAGAGATGATTAGTCAGGCGGGTTAGTTAGTAATCTCAACTGAAGCGGCAGCCCAATCGTTAGAGTCATCAACCGAATACGGTGAAATCCGGGGCGATAGGCCTCTGGATTTCACTTCGTTACATCTCGGCTACAGAATGACTAACCTTTTTTCTGGCAATCTGAACAGATGCCATGAATATAGAGGGCGTGGTCGGTCATCTGATAACCGGCCCGCTCAGCGATTTCTCGCTGCAGGTTCTCAATCGTCTCATCGACGAACTCATCAACCTTGCCACATTTCACACAGAGGATATGGTCGTGGTGGGTGCCCTGCTCCAGCTCATACATCGACTGGCCGCTCTCAAAGTGGTGGCGGGCAACAAGACCGGCGGTTTCAAACTGCGCCAACACCCGATAGACGGTAGCCAGCGCGATATCCTCGCCAGACTCATGCATCATCCGGTAGACCTCCTCTGCGGTCAGGTGCCGGTGCTCACTCGCCTCAAGCATATTGAGGATTTTTACCCGCGGCGCGGTGACCTTCAGTCCCGCACGTTTTAATTCTTCCGATTCCAAGCTACTGCTCCATTATTGTTATGTTCGTGCCATTGGTACCCGGCTTGGGTTATTATCGCGCCAGCTAAATCAACGAATCAACACAGGCGGACAAGCAAAGATGGGAAAGCTTCTCATTACGTTACTACTCAGCGCAACTCTTACCCTTAGTGGTTGTGTGGTACATAAAATCGACATCCAGCAGGGCAATGTGGTCAGCCAGGAGATGCTCGATAAACTCAAACCCGGCATGAGCAAACGTCAGGTTCGCTACGCGCTCGGCACCCCGTTGATTACCGACACCTTCCATCAGGACCGCTGGGACTACGTCTACAGCCTCAGCGAGGGCGGCAAACTGAAAGAGAAACGTCGTGTCTCACTCTTCTTCGAAGAGGAGAAGCTGAGCCGCATCGAGGGCGACATGCGCCCTAGTGCGAGCGAGTAACGTCTACTTCTCTGCGGGGGTCTCTCGAGCCCCCTTGGACATCTTCTTACCTGCTGCCGCACGCTGTTTGCGCACCTCTTTAGGATCAGCAATCAGCTTGCGGTAGATCTCAACCCGGTCACCCGCGCGCAGCGGGTTGGCAAGTTTTCCGAGCTTGCCAAACACACCCACCTTATTAACCGCCAGATCAATCTCCGGATAGCGCTGCAGCAGTCCCGAGCGCTCAATCGCGCCCTCCAGCGTACAGTCGACCTCCACCTCCAGGGTGACAATCACCTGCTCATCGGGCAGTGCATAGGCGACCTCAACCGGAATCTTTTCAACGTTTTCCATAGACATCCACCGCCCGCTTGCAGAAGGCATCGACCAGCGTATTGGCGATCTGGCTAAAGACCGTACCAAAGGCCATGCTCATTAATCTGTTTGAGAATTCAAAATCGAGATCGAGTGACACCTTGCACGCCTGCTCACTCAGCACCTCAAAGCGCCAGTAACCCTCAAGGCGCTTAAACGGCCCCTCAACCAGTCCCATTTCAATCATCTTGCCCTGCTGCAGTCGGTTACGGGTGGTGAACTTTTTCTGCACCGCCCCCTTGGCCACCTCGATACTCGCCTCGACCAGATCCTCATTACGTGAGAGAACCTCGGACGAGCGACACCAGGGAAGAAAGGCTGGATAGGCGTCGACATCATCAACCAGATCGAACATCTCTCTGGCAGAGTAATTTACCAATGCACTCTTATTTACTGTTGCCAACTGTTGTTACCCGATTGAGATGAGACCAATGGCGTTAAGGAAGACGATTGAGACCGCAACCGGCGTGACATAGCGGATCAGAACACGCCACACCTTAAAGAAGAAACCATCCTTCATTGCCAACTCGTCGAGGCTTGAGGCGCGACTCATCTGCCAGGCAGCAAAGAGTGCGATCAACAGTCCACCCAGCGGCAGCATGATATTAGAGGTGAGATAGTCGAGTAGATCAAAAATGGTCTTATCGGCGAAGGTCTCAAACATCGACAGCGGTTTCACCTCCGACCAGATATTAAAGGAGAAGACGGTGGCCAGACCGAGTAGCCAAGCGGTCATACCAGTCCAGCTCGCCGCCTTGATACGGTTCATGCCCATATTCTCCACCTGATAGGCCACCATCGGTTCAATCAGTGAAATGGCCGAGGACCAGGCAGCAAAGACCAGCAGCATAAAGAAGATCGACCCAAACAGTTCACCGCCCGGCATCTGACCAAAGGCGATTGGCAGGGTCTGGAAGATCAGCCCCGGACCAGCGCCCGGTTCCAGGCCATTGGCGAAGACGATTGGGAAAATCGCCATACCTGCCAACAGCGCTACCACCGTATCGGCGATGGCAATCATCACCGTGGTTTTTGCAATCGATGCCTTCTGCGGCAGGTAGGAGCCGTAGACCATGATCGCACCCATACCGAGGCTGAGGGTGAAGAAGGCGTGGCCCATCGCAATCAATACCCCGTCGGCGGTGATCTTGTCGAAGTTGGGGGTGAAGAGGAACTCCAACCCCTGTTGGAAGGCGCCGGTGTTCATCGCATACCCAACCAGGATGATCAGCAGGATAAAGAGCGCCGGCATCAGGTAACGCACCGCCTTCTCCAGACCACCCTTCACACCACGAGCGACCACCACCGTGGTCATCACCATAAAGATGGTGTGCCAGGTGATCAGCCGTTCGGGATCGGAGATCAGCGAGCTGAAAATACTACCGACACCATCTGCCGTTTGACCGGTAAAGACACCTGCTGCGGTCCGGAAGAAATAGGCCAGCGCCCAGCCAGCGATGACACTGTAATAGGAGAGGATCAGGAAACCAGCGGCGACACCGGCCCAGCCGAGGTACTTCCAGGCGCCGTTACGCCCCTCCTCCTCCGCTAGATGGCGCATGGTATTGATCGGGCTGCGACGACCGCGACGACCCAACATGATCTCCGCCATCATGGTCGGCACACCGATCACCGCAATACAGAGCAGATAGACCAGTACAAAGGCACCACCACCGTTCTCACCGGTGATGTAGGGGAATTTCCAGATGTTACCGAGACCGACCGCTGAACCCGTCGCCGCCAGTACAAAAACCCATCGTGATGACCACTGTCCGTGTATCGATTCGCGCTTCTCCACGGCTTCTCTCCAGCTCTTGTTATTAGATCCGCGCCATTATCGACCAATTGAGCGGACGTCTCAAGCCGCATTCGGGCGAAATCGCCATCCCCTTGCACCGCCGCATCCCCTATAATGTCGCGCCATGGCGAAGAAAAAACCAAAAAAGAAACCGGCGGACAGCGGCAGCACCATCGTGCTGAACAAAAAAGCACGGCACGACTACCATATCGAAGAGCGTTTTGAAGCGGGTCTCGCCCTTGAGGGGTGGGAGGTCAAAAGCCTGCGTGCGAACAAGGTGCAGCTAGCCGATAGTTATGTCTTTCTCAAAAAGGGCGAGGCATGGGTCTCCAACCTGCTCATTACGCCTCTACAGACCACCTCTACCCATATCACCCCCGAACCGACCCGCGTACGCAAGCTGCTACTGCATCGCCACGAGATCGACAAACTGATTGGCGAGGTTGAGCGCAAGGGATACACCCTGATCATCATGGCGCTCTACTGGAAGTATGGTCGAGCCAAGGCGGAGATCGGTGTCGCCAAGGGCAAACAGGCGCACGACAAACGCGCCGCGCAGAAAGATCGCGACTGGTCACGCGAAAAACAGCGCGTACTCAAACACGGCTAATCAGCCACTCAAACCCACTCAACTTGAATTGGGTCCGTCCGACCTCTATATCTAATCGCGTAGGGAGTGTGCTTCGGCTATACTCCCCACCGTTACCAATGGGGGCGACATGGCTTCGACGTGGGTCGCGAAACCTGAGGTGCATGCCGAGGTGCAGGATTCCTCGTAAATCCGTCTGCAAACTTTTAGTTGCCAACGACGACAACTACGCACTCGCAGCTTAAAAACCTGTAGATTGCCGTCTGACCGGGGCCGTGCTTGTGCGCCCGGGTTCTTCGGAACATTCAGGCGTCGACTCTCACAAGATCGTCATGACGTGCGTCCGGCGCTGATTGCCTAAAACTCTACCGGAATCGCTGTCAGTGGGCCCCGCCGACCGGGTTGCTGTCAGTTAAAATAATAGGCCGGATAAGCATGTAGAGCCGATGGCAGAGGGCTTGCGGACGCGGGTTCGATTCCCGCCGCCTCCACCAATCAAGGGTTTAGAGCAGACCACTCTAGACCACCTTATACCAAGTACTATCAACAACTTAACCAAATACTCTTTCTAGATCATCTGGTCTGGAAGGGGCTGTTTTGGCCTCTGTTTAGTCACAATTTAGTCACAACTTCCTTCGACCAGCTTGCGGTTTGCAAGAGCGATAATCGAGACGCCGTAAGCAAGTGGATGCCGCAAGGCGTGGCGCGAAGGCATCGGAGCGCCACGCCTTGCGGCATCCGCTTGTGTCGGTGTCAGCACCTAGTCTTGGCTACGAGGCTAAGAAGCATCAGGGCAGCCAGATGATCGACTGAATCAAGGCTGTTATCCCTTGCCAGCATTCCGAGGAAGTATGTGGCGGTAGGATTGTTTCGTTTGAAAACGACACGGGGGAAGTCGAGTGGCAAACCATTAAAAGGCTTGGCTTAGCGGGATCACATTCCAATAAGATCCATCTAAAAACACATGACAAAGATTTATTACTTGTCGAGGGTAATCCTGCGAAATTTCTTCAAGGGCACAATATTTTTGGTTCTGATGACTTAATTGGCCTTGGCTACGCCCTATATGACTCGATATGCAATGCACTAGGATTGGAACCTACTCAATCCGACAGTGGACTTCCCCTAACGCCGTAGACATCAGAGAAGCTTCCCAGCTCGGCCTTGAGACGCTCGAAGTCTATGGCCTCTACCGTTTCACCCTGTGCATTGGTGGTCTCGGTAAAGACACCGGGGAAGAGCTGCTTTAGCTCGTCTCTACGCTGCTCACTGATATCAAGCGACTCGCCACTCATCACTTCAGGTTGTTCATTTTCACTACTCATATTCATATTTTCCATCATTCTTGACTGAAGCCGTTTTAGGCAACTTCGGCTTCTTCATATTCACCCCAGCGAGATCATTCTATTCTTAGACACAAGAGTGCCATCGTTGAGCAAGCTGGAAAGCTGATTATCTATAATACTTTTTGCCTGTGCCGTGACTCGTTGAAAACCGAGCAAGCGGGTAGCACTGGAAACGGCATCTTCATCGCTTAGAGAAAATCCGCTTTCAACCGCCTTATGGAGTGCTACTCGGATCTCATCCGGCGCGACAAATTCAAATTTTTTCATTGTGGCATCAAGCTCTGAACGGTCACGAACGTCAGGCTCACTCATCTCAGGATGCCAGATAAAGTCCCCTTTTTGCGCAATTTTCTGTTCTCTCACGCCATGGTCAATTGCAGTTTGCACTGCTGTCTGGATACGACTACCTGAACGCTTCAATCCCGCGCCTTCCGTAACACGGCGGATCAGTTCAGTTTTATGAATAGGTGATTCCAGGTCTACCACCTGCAACAGTGAGGTCAACAGCTGAGTGGTGGGGAGTTCATGCAACTCCCTGTTACCCAGCGGTATATGTAACGCTGCACGTTTATATGGAATGGAGATATTGTGTGGCACATCCTCCCCCTGAGCGGACTTGTCTCGCTCAATTTTAGCAATCTCCGTTTTCGCCTTGGGCTTTGGTGGTTGTGCAGCAACCCCATTCCTGTAGTCCAGTTTCGCCTTGTCGATTGCGGCTAATGCTCGCTCAATCTCCTGCTCTGGATTGCGGTACCACTCGGTGCTCCAAATACGATGCAGTCGCCACCCTAGTCCCTCCAGCACCTCTTGGCGAAGTCTGTCGCGATCTCTGGCTGAACGGGAGCTATGATAGGTTGCCCCATCACACTCTATGCCCAGAATGTATCTTCCGGGGTTTTCCTGATCTTTTACTGCAAGATCGATAAAGAAACCTGCGGTGCCGACCTGTGGCTCCACCTCGATACCATTTTGTACCAGCGTCTTGATGACGGCCTCTTCAAAGGGAGAGTCTGGCTCCTTGCCTGTGCTGTAAGGTTGCTGAAGAACTCCGGTTTTGGCGTAAGCAAGAAAGTTCTTTAGCGCCACAACGCCACGGGCTTTGGTGCGATTGAGGTCAATGTCATCGCCGATAAAGTTAGAGAAAACATCCATTGCCAAGCGGGCACGTGAGATAAGTACGTTCAGGCGACGTTCTCCACCATCACGGTTTAGAGGGCCAAAGCTCATGGCCATGTAACCATCTGCTGTCTTGCCGTAACCAATACTAATGAAGATAACATCACGCTCATCACCCTGTACATTTTCCAGATTCTTTACAAAGAAGGGTTCACGCTCACCCTCATTAAAAAATGGCTCGCAGCTTGGCTCTGCACGGCGCAATAGTTCAAGTTGCAGTTCAATAGCATCACGCTGTGCCGTACTGAAGGCAACGACACCAAGTGTGAGATCCGGTTGTGTTTTAGCATGCTCCATTACGGCCTTCGCGACGGCCTTCGCCTCTTCTGGATTGGAGCGGGTTTTGCCTCGGTCGTATGCTGTCTCAGTCAGGTGGTGTAGCCTGAGACCACGCGCAGTAGGATTTGCTCCAGGGCTTGGGAACACTACAAGGCGACTATCGTAGAATTCGTAATTGGATACCGCAATGAGTGAGTCATGACGGCTACGGTAGTGCCAACGAAGCATCCGCTCTGGGGCACCTTTTCCGAGGAACAGGCTAAGGATGCTCTCCATATCTGCGACATTTTCGAAGTCATCTTCATCATCGCTCTCAACCAAACTGTCGAAGAAACTGGTAGGCGGCAGCTGCTTACTGTCACCAACCACCACCGTTTGACTACCGCGAATGATGGCACCAAAGGCATCCACAGGCTTGACCTGACTCGCCTCATCAAAGACAACCAAATCAAATTGAACAGAGCCCGGCGGCACATAGGTGGCTATAGACATTGGGCTCATCATGTATACGGGTTTAATAGCCTGAATAGCCCTGCCCGCCTCACTCATGAGCCTACGGATTGGCATGTGCTTGCGTTTCTTATTAATCTCTCGGTTGATGATGTGTAACTCACCGCCACCGCTTAGCTTTGGAAGAGACTTCCAATGTTTTGCGGCCAATCGCGCCTGATTGTGGCGGAATAACAGGTGATCAAGGCGTGTAAACTCATCCAGCATATGAGTGTGGTGCGTACGGTCAAACATCTTGATGCTAGGGGTCTCGACGTAAGCCTTTTCAACTAGACCATTATACCAACTGTAATCAAACAGCTTTAACAGGCTATTCTCACCGTGGGTCCAATCCTTAGACACGGACACAACAAAACCCAACCCTTTTTTTGATAATTCATCAGAAAGTTGATTAAACCTGACAAGGTGGAACAGGCTATCAATGCTTTTACGCCAGTAGGAAAGATAGTCGCTTTGTTTATCTAACGTGAGCCCCCAGTGTGCTTTTGTTCCCTCCTTCAAATTTAGCTGAAGAAGGTCGGCCACCTGCTCCATGGCATGCTGATGTTCTTGAAGCTGAGCCTCTACCCCATCAACCTTGCTTTTGATCTCATCAACCTTGGGGGAACCTGAAAGGAAATTCACAATGCCTTCAGGTACTACGCCATCCCCCACATCACGATAGAGTTTAACTACCCACTCTGTTAGCTTTTCCAATACATCCCAGTCGGACTCTGACTTCTTCCATTGTGCTCCAAACAGTGAGGCACCCAATTCAGATAACTGGTTATATTGCTTCTGGTGTTTTTGACTATCTAGAATAGTGTCGATCATCGAGATAGTTTCACCGACATCTTTATGTAGAGGTTTGCGACATAGACCCTGAAGTCTGGCCTTAGCTCGGCGGAAGTCTCCAGAAATGAAACGCCACCATTTAGGCCCCATGGTCACGTATTGTTGCCGCACATCGATAAGATCTTGCTGCCACACCTCGTCGATCACCCATTCATCAAAACGTTCATGAGCCTGACTCAATGCCTTGCCAGAAGAGATTAAGGATGCAAGTTCATCACGCCGCCCCTGCCACTCAGCTGATGAGAGGGCCAAGCCTTCCAAGTGAGGAGCCTCCATAGCTCTGCGAGCAGCACGACAAATTACTTCTACCTCTTCTCTATGCTCTGGAGATTGTAGGCCCATTGACTGAGCTAATTCAGTCGACCCTATACGTAAAGCATTGGTATCCTTCTGACCTATCTCCAATGCACTTTCCAGCCTGGGACGCTGGGAAGGGAGAAATTCATTCAATCTACTCGACTTGAAAGGACTCTTGTTTGGTGTTCCAGATTCAGCGAGATGACGATCCAGTTTCTCGATTTCCATCCTTGCTGAGCGATAGTCCGATTCGGACCAGGATGCCATTTCAGCAAAATCAAATGGTTGTACTTCAATGTCACCGAGATGACTATTAAGTGCGAAGCCTAGCGCATTAATGAAACTTGTTCTGGTGTTCCCTATTGGTTTATTGATCGCATCGCAATAGGCATTCAACTCATCTCGCAAGCGTGTGAGAGTCTCAATATCGTCTGTCGGGTTTTCTACTACCGGTTTGCCTTGATGCAATGTACGGTCAAGCTCCGCTAGAACCTGCTTTTTATTCGTCTTATGGCTATGTAGCTCCAGAACGGCATCACCTAATCCAACCTCATCTAGGCGACGTTTTACTACATCCAGCGCGGCCATCTTCTCGGATACAAAGAGTACTTTTCGACCATTACCAATGCACTCAGCGATTATATTAGTGATTGTCTGAGATTTTCCGGTCCCCGGCGGCCCCTGCAGGACAAGGTTTCGACCAGCATTAACATCGAGAATCGCAAGAATTTGAGTACTATCCGCATCCTTAACCTGATGCACGTCAGCGGGTGAAATTACTTCGTCGATGTGCGTTTCATCTCCGAAAGTACTTTCTGGTTCTTTAAAGCCATCAGTCAGCAATGAATCCAGGATAGAAAAGCCGTCACCTCTAGCTTCCTCAGACCATACTTCGGCATCAAGATCCTTGTACATCAAGAATTTACCGAACGAGAAGAACCCTAAGGTTATCTCGTTGGCCTCCACACTCCAACGTTCATCACTCTTCACAGCATCCGCGACGGATTCCATGTATGCGTTGACATCAAGGTCATCACTGCTTTCAACCTTAGGTAATTCAATATTAAATTTAGCCTTGAGCTTTTCACTGAGTGAAAGGTTATCGCCAACATCTTCACCTGTATAGAAAAGCTGAAACCTTTCTTGAGCATTTGCACGCAATAGCTCTACTGGGATCAACAACAGAGGAGCTCGTCTCGCTTCTTTTGCTGTTGGTGCCTCATACCAGTGTAAGAAACCAAGTGCGAGGTAAAGGATATTTACACCCTGTTCTTCCAGGTATGAGCGTGCATCATTGTGAATCGAGAGCAACCTGGACTGGAGCTTTTCCGAGACCATATTGGTTTGCAGTTTGTTGTCTGTATATCGATCTGCTAACTGCCCCTCAGCCAGCTCCTCATCAGGTTGCGCCAGGAGATCCTCCCAATTAACTGCATTGGCATTACCACCTTCTTCATTTTCACGTTCAACAAGCTCTTCTACTTTTTTGTCCGGCAAAGCATCAAAGCTCATACTTCGACCTTCGGCTACTAATATCCGAATAATCTCAGCAGAGAGTTCATCTACAACTTTGACTTGTTTAGCGCGAGTGCGATGATTGATCAATGGGTTGCGTAAACCAAGATCAAGTAGCTCTTTTCTACTTACTTCTAACCGGGCAATTGCATCTGTAGACATAATTATTACCTTCTAAACTGGACTTCCCCCGACGCCGTAGACACTCAAGTATTTCCACACCGTTCCAACTCAAACTGTTCCGGGCTGATGTGGCCTAAATAGCTGTGTCTGCGCCGACGATTATAAAACACTTCGATGTAGTCGAAGAT